>WTIQ01000385.1 GCA_011525185.1 Paracoccaceae bacterium
GAGACTCGGGTAAAGGGGTGCATGTACGCGATTCAATCAAAATTGAGGACTCATTTAGGTGCAGAAGAATTGCAAAAATTAGCACAATTCAATCCACACCGCGTCTCAAAATATGAGCCGCTCTATTTTGACTGGACACGCCGGAAATATGGTGACTAATTGTGTAATGTCTAAACAAACAGGGGTTTGAAATTATGAAACTTTTCTCGACTATGGTTGCCATTTCTGCGATTGCGGTCTCTAGCGCATCGGCCCAAAGTTGCGCGGATGGCAAGACCATCACCGCTGGCCAACTCACAATTGCGACAGGAAACCCAGCCTATTTTCCTTGGGTTTTGGACGATGCACCAGAATCGGGTCAAGGGTTTGAAGCGGCGGTGGCCTATGCTGTGGCAGGTGAGATGGGATTTGAGAAAGAGGCTGTGACTTGGGTACGCTCCTCTTTTGATGAAGCCATTCAGCCTGGTGCGAAAAACTTTGATTTCAATATTCAACAGTATTCAATCACCGCAGAGCGGGATAAAGTTGTTGACTTCTCTTTGCCCTATTACACTGCGGCTATGGCTGTTTTGGCAGGTCCGTCAGCGGTTGATACCGAGCCGACGCTTGCCGCCTTGAAAGACCTTCAATGGGGCGCGATGGGGAGCACAACTGCGGTTCCCAAGCTAGAAGCCGTCATAAAACCAAGCAAATCCTTGATGCTTTATGGCGATAATGCAGATGTGAACGCGGCTATTTCAGCAAATCAGATTGACGCCGCACTTTTTGATCTTCCCACTGCGTTGTTTTTGAGCGCTGTGATGATCGAAGGGTCAAAAGTCATCGGTCAATTTGCACCTGATATGAACGATAGCCCCGATCAATTTGGCATGCTCATGGAAGAGGGAAACCCTCTTAAGTCATGCGTTGATGCAGCGCTAGAGACTTTGTCAGGCAATGGCACACTGGCCGCGATTGAGGCGGAATGGCTCCAAAGTACAACAGGCGTACCGCTCATTAAATAATGCGATCTACACGCTACAAAAAAACGAATCGCCGCCAAGCCTATGAAGCCAAGCGCAGGCGGCGATCAAATATAATTGCTGCGATAAGTACGGCGATTGCCGCAGCTTTTCTCTATATTCTAGTCCCGCTCACCCCGGGTTGGTCCAAGGTAAAGCTGAGCTTTTTCAATTGGGATGTGTTGGTCAAAACCTTTCCAAAGCTGTTAGATGCCTTTTTATTGAACGTCATGATTTTTGCTTGGTCGGCTCCTTTGATTGCGATCTTGGGGCTTTTGATCGCACTGGCGCGCAACACCCAATCACCAGCGCTCTTTCCACTGCGAATCTTCGGGGCGACATTTACCGATGTGTTTCGTGGCGTTCCTGTGATTTTAACCGTTTATCTCATCGGCTTTGGTATTCCTGGACTGGGTTTGCCCCGCCCTTGGAATTCACCCTACATCTGGGGCACTTTGGCCTTGGTGCTGACTTATTCTGCCTATGTTGCTGAAATTTTTCGCTCGGGTATCGAAAGCGTGCACAAAAGCCAACGCGCCGCCGCCCTGTCACTTGGGCTCAGCGAACGGCAAGCGATGCGGGACGTGATCTTGCCTCAGGCCATTCGTAATGTCGTACCAAGTCAAATGAACATGTTGATTGCTCTGCAAAAAGATGTCTCTCTTTTGAGCTTTATCGGCCCTGTTGAGATTTTTCGTCAGGCAGGTGTGTTCAAATCGTTAATGGCGAATTTCACCCCCTATGTGGGGGCAGCTCTGATCTTTCTTGTGGTGACCATCCCTTCAACCCGATATGCCGATTATCTGATGGCCCGACAAATGCGAGCCCGCGAATGAACGCGAAATTACAGCTTAAGAACCTCACGAAGTCCTATGGCAAGACCACAGTGTGCAACGGGATCGATTTGGAGATTGAACAAGGCCAAATGGTTTGCCTCATCGGGGCGTCTGGCGCTGGCAAATCGAGCCTGTTGCGGTGCATCAATCTATTAGAAGACATTGAAGAGGGTGAAATTTTACTCGATGGAGTAGATATTTCAACGCCTGGTTTTGACCCCCAAAAGGTCCGTTCGCGTATCGGGATGGTCTTTCAAAGCTTTAATTTGTTCCCTCATATGACCGCTTTAGACAATGCGATGCTTGCGCCAAGACGTGTCTTGGGGAAAACCCGTGCTCAGATCCGACCCGAGATCGAGGAACTCTTTCATAAATTCGGGCTTGCGGATCGAATGCACCAGTTTCCCAACCAATTATCGGGAGGCCAACAACAACGGGTGGCCATCGTCCGCGCGCTTGCGATGCGCCCTGAAGTCATGCTTTTCGACGAAATCACATCGGCCCTAGATCCACAATTGGTTGGAGAAGTCTTAGACGTTTTGCTGATGCTTAAAAACCAAGGCATGACAATGGTACTCGCCACCCATGAAATGGCATTCGCGCGCGAAGCTGCGGATGTGGTTTGCTTTTTAAAGGACGGACAAATTGTGGAGCAAGGCCCTCCATCGCAGATTTTTGAGGCGCCAAAACAAAATGCGACGCAAAGCTTTTTGGCACGCGCATTAAAATAACCCCAGTTATAGAAAACGTTGGACGGACGCATTGTTTTCAAAAGATCTCTGCGTAACACTTTTCTCATTAAGAAATGAGGCCCGCGGCTGCCTGAGTAGGCGCAAGCGTGCGATTATGAAACCTTTGAGAATTCCCCACGACGTCCAGATATTGCAATACGTTGAAACGGTGGGGCGCCTGCCGAGGGGGCAGGCAGGCGCGGGTCGGTGGCGCCGTTATGTGCGGTGTTTGGGCTATTGTTTCTATTATGTAGAAGTCTTTTGAAAAAATAGTCCGAGGCCACCCCAAGTGTCGGCGCGGGTGGGCATATATATGCCCGCCCAGCCATGGTCGCCTTTATTGGTGAGGGAAATAATCCTCACAAGTGCCCTCACGGTAGACATCTGCGGTACAGCAATGCAAGCCACCCCCAAAGGCATAGGCATCACGCAAATCTACAGGCACAACTTCCAGCCCAAGTTTGTCCATCTGTTCCATTTGATAGACTTCCGTCTTTTCAACACAGACCGTTTTTGGATCAAGCACCAAGACATTCATGCTCAGCCACGTCGAAGAATAGCACAGCGGTGGAGGCGTATTATGAGCGGGCTGAGCTGCATCGACGATCTCCCAACCGTTTTTCTCAAACATACCGCGCTGCTCCTGAGGCAAACGACGTTGAGGATTGTTCAGGATCAAGCCCGGACGCAGGGGTGTAAAGGTGGCGTCAATATGTATGGGATAGGGGTCCCCTGGAAAGTTGACCGTATGAACACGATGATCCGGGAAATGACGGCGCAGCCACTCAATTCCTTTCAAATTCGTCGTAAACCCATGCTGCACCACAAGGTCGCGCCCAAAGCGCAGGACATCGGCTGCATCAAAGAGCGGTTCTTCTTCGGTCGTGACAAAGAATTTTTCGGCCGCCCATTGCAGGCGTTTTTCCACGCCGATTTTGTCTGATAAATAATCGGGATGATAATCCGCATCTGTCAGACGCGGCTTGGGCGCAGCTTCATGGCGAAAATTGGGGTCTTCATCCCAATATTGCTGCATCAAGGGACGATAACACAGATACTCAAACCAACGACACCGATAAGACATTGTTGCCTCTAAGATTTCAGAGCCAACTGTCAGCAACACATCCCGCGGCGGCATACAGCCAAATTGACTATCTGTGTGAAAATCGGGCGTGCTCACTGGTTTTGAAAAATCTGTGGGCGTTGGACGGTCCACTTTGATGCCGCGCTTTTCAAGCATGGATGCAAAATTGTCCAAAAGCTCATTGGCTTTATCGATGGTCTCTTGCGGTCTGCGCCCCCACTGGCCGCGCATATCACTGTCTTCTGGCACTTTGGCATCAAGGGCGGGTTCTTCTGGCGGGATATGGCAATCATCTGCACGCCCCACGATTACATGTTTTAAAGGATCCCATTCGTTCCAACTGTTAACGATTGTACTCATCGATTTGCCTATCTTTTCCTAAAGGGTCTTGTCGCGTAGTTTCCTGAGAATGACGTCCAATGCAATCAAAAAAATACGCGTTAGAAAAAGCGTATTTGATGCCGCAATGACATGGAAAACTAGCCTTTTCGCTGACGTTTTTCTTCTAGGCCAGATTGAGATTGTCGTGCCTCAAGTTCGCTTAAGACCTCCTCCACTCTCACCCCGCGCGCATGGAGCATCACAAGCAAGTGAAAGACAACATCAGCCGTCTCTGAGATCATTTTTTCACGATCCCCTTTCACCACCTCGATAATCAGCTCAATAGCCTCTTCACCAAATTTTTCGGCGCATTTCTCTGCTCCTTTGGACAAGAGTTGCGCCGTCCAGCTTTCACTCGGATCACTTTGTGCCCGTTTTGAAATGATTTTTTCCAGATCGTCCAATGTCATGGTCGCTATATCCTCACTGGGATGCCCGCCGCTGCCATATGCGCCTTGGCCTCGGCAATTGTGAACTCGCCAAAATGAAAAATGGAAGCGGCCAGAACGGCAGACGCCCCTCCCTTGGTCACGCCCTCTACAAGGTGATCCAAGGTTCCCACACCACCTGAGGCAATCACAGGAATATCAACGGCATCTGAGATGGCTCTCGTCATGGGGAGGTTAAACCCTGATTTTGTTCCGTCTCGGTCCATTGAGGTTAATAGGATTTCACCTGCTCCTTTGGCCGCAATCATTTGCGCAAATTCGACCGCATCGATGCCCGTTGGCTTGCGCCCGCCATGAGTAAAGAGCTCCCATTTTCCTTCACTGACTGTTTTTGCATCAATGGCACATACGATACATTGCGCGCCAAATTGATCTGCCGAGACGCGGATCACATCTGGATTTGCCACCGCAGAGGAATTAAAGCTCACTTTATCTGCCCCAGCAAGGAGAAGCGCGCGCACATCATCGCTGCTGCGCACCCCCCCACCAACCGTAAGGGGGATATAGCATTGCTCAGCAGTACGGCGCACCATGTCAAACATCGTGCCGCGATTTTCGTGAGTGGCATGAATGTCGAGAAAACAAATTTCATCCGCACCAGCAGCATCATAAGCACGCGCCGCATCCACAGGATCACCTGCATCGCGTAAATCTACGAAATTCACGCCTTTCACGACGCGGCCATCGGCAACATCTAGGCAGGGTATGATCCGTGTTTTGAGCATAAGGGCTGTATGAGGTGTCTCGTTAAAAGATGAAAGTCAAAAAATTGCTTAGCTCACATGAGAAAGCTATTTTAACGCAAAGCGCTTAGAGCGGATTTTAGATCAATCGCCCCATCATAAAGCGCCCGTCCCGAAATCGCTCCGTTTAGCTTCGCTCCGCAATCCCGTAAGTCCAAAAGATCCTGCAAAGAGGACACGCCCCCCGAGGCAATGACTGGAATTGAAACGGCATGAGCGAGCGCGGCGGTTGCCTCAATATTGGGGCCTTGCATCGCGCCATCCCGATTAATATCCGTGTAGATAATGGCTGCCACGCCTGCATCTTCAAAGGATCGTGCCAGATCGGTGATCTGCACATTCGTCTCTTCCGCCCAGCCTTTGGTTGCCACCATGCCGTTTCGCGCATCTATCCCAACAGCCACTTGATCAGGAAAGGCCAGTGCCGCCTCCCTTACAAGACTGGGGTTTTCCACTGCTACGGTTCCCAAAATGACCCGCGCCAGTCCTTTCTCAAGCCCACGTTCGATCGTGGCCATATCTCGAATACCACCGCCCAACTGAGCAGGGACTTTTGTCCGAGATAAAATAGCCTCTACAGGTGCCGCGTTAACGGGCTCCCCCTCAAAGGCACCGTTTAAATCCACTAAATGCAACCACTCGCATCCTGCATCGACAAACTCCATTGCTTGGGCCGCAGGATCAGTGTTAAAAACAGTTGATTGCTCCATATCCCCGCGCACAAGCCGAACCGCGTTACCGTCTTTTAGATCAATTGCAGGATAGAGGATCATCTGATTTTACCTTTCTCGTAATCGGGCCTCCTCTGCCACGGTGATTTTAAAATTGCAATGTAACGTAAAGAACTATCTTGCCAGAGGGGCCGAAGATCGTACACTCTAATTAAAAATTACGGAGGGTCTTATGCGCCTTTTTTCAACAACGCTCTGCGCCATCTTTGTCACAGCTTCAATCGGCTTGGCCGATCCCATATTCGGGACATGGCAGACCAGCCAAGATGACAATGGAAATTTCGGTCATATAGAAGTCAGCGCCTGTGATCAAAACATATGTGGTGTTTTGAAAAAGTCTTTCAATGCAGAAGGCAAGGCCATCGAGAGCAAAAACACTGGAACCCGCATTATATGGGGAATGGTAAACAAGGGTGGCGGTAAATACGGAGATGGAAAAATTTACTCTCCAGATCGTGATAAAACCTATGGCTCTAAACTTGCTTTAAACGGGGACTCCCTGAAGGTCTCAGGCTGCATCGCCTTTATTTGCCGCGATGGCGGAACATGGGTTCGCGTGAAGTAGATTTCTGTCACGTCTCCAAACGTTGCAGAAACCCATATTTCAAAAGCCAGACCAGACAACGTCCCACTGTCAAAGGATTGAACTGGAGACTTTCGGCTGTGCTCTCTACTGACACAGCCTCAGGGCTAAGAGCCCTGACCGCATCATAGACCCGCGCGAGCGTGTCTTCATTTTCAAAACTGCGCTTAGCATTTGCATAGCGGCGAAGCGAAAACATTTCTTTTACAGAATAGTCGGTTTCTCGAATAACAAATTGATCCTGCGCCGCGTCAATCGCTTGGCTGGGAAAACTCGCCATATAATCCATCGGAGGCGGCGCAAAAGGGACCGTCGATGTCACCTGCCCAGCATGTCTACGGATCTCTGCAAGATCCTGCCAAATGTCTTGCATTTGCGGGATAATAACTGACCAATCGTAAACCGACTTGGCCCTCCGAACACCCTTATTTCCAAATTTAGATCGCAAACCCTTTTTATCTGCACATGTGACAATCGCGTCGATAAGGGCGGGCATGTTGATTTCGATCTGGGCCGATGTGTTAGTGGAATACTGGGGGTAGCTTAAAAGACCTTGGGAATAGCGCTGTCCCTCTGGCGCAGATTGCTCGCTGGTCGTGGACATAGTTGGAACCCGAATACCCACATCTTCGCTGACCGTATCCTTAACACCATCCCAATCGGAGGCAATGACAGGCAATCCTGCGCTCATGGCTTCAACCAATGCCACACCGAAGGATTCCTGAAAGTTATCAATTGGAAATAGGAAAACATCAGCCGCAGAGAAACAAGATTTTACATTATCTTGAATTTGCCCATCAAAGACGTGAAAACGTCCCTCCTCCAACAGTTCATTGGCCGCGTCTTCAAAGACTTTTTCCGAGTGCTCATCTGGGTAATAGCCACACACCATATAATGCAAACGCTTTTTATCACCCAAAATTCGTTGAGCTTCCCTCAATGCAAGAAAAACTGGTATCGGATCAAACTTCAACGCTGGCGCCAAACGGGCCACTGTTAAGAAAACAACATCTTTATTCGTAAATCCCAACTGTTCCCGCAACGTCTTTCTTTTGTCGTCGTCATGGGCAAAAGCTTCGGTATCGACTCCCAAGGAATAACGGGAAGTTGAGGCAATGGGGGCGATGAACCGAAGCGATCTACAAGATATTCATCGGTTCGCTCAAACATCCGAAGCATTGCCGATTTTACGGCCTGAGATGTGCAAATGACGGCGTCCCAAGGTTTTTGCGGTGCTGCGCGGGTCAGAAATGCCCCTTCCATCACAGCCGTGGTATTTATCGTGTGAGTCAGACCGCATATTGAATATTTCTCATGACCAAAATGGCCGCGGGCCCAAAGCTGATTTTGCACATTAGGTGTTGATATAAAGACCGAGGACACTGGATGAATTGCATCTGATTGATGGCGAAATACTCCCCGTACAGGCGTATCGACACCTGTTTCCGCCACAAAGTCTTTGAACGCGTCAAGGCCGTTTGGGCCGTTTACAAGGGCAACACATTCATCCACGTCGGCATGTTTAAGAAAGCCCTTTAAAAACGACTCTCCTGCAACACGTCGCCCATTTAAATAGGTTGAAGGGTCAAATGAGTCTTTGGCAAACCAAATAGCGCAATTTCTGTCCACTCGCGCGTCTATTTCAATCTCAGGAGATTTTGAACTAACATACATATAAAAATACTAAACCCTAAACAATTACATAACGTTACAAAAAGATACGACTCTAAGGACTCCATCTTAAAAAATTTGCAATCAATTGTAAGCCAATATTTGCGCTTTTTTCGGGGTGAAATTGCATTCCCACCATTGTGTCACGACCAACAACAGCGCTCACAGCCCCCCCATAGTCGACATAGGCGTATAATTCAGACTTATCGCCCATATTCATTTGGTAAGAATGCACAAAATAGGCGTGATCACCCGAGTTAACATCTTTAAGAATGGGATGCTCTTGCGCCACGATCAAATCGTTCCATCCCATATGCGGAATTTTTAGGCGCTGGCTGTCAGGCTTGATGGCGCGAACCTCGCCATTGATCCATCCTAGCCCCTCAGTCTCATGATACTCAAAGCCGCGTTTCGCCATCAGTTGCATGCCAACGCAAATGCCTAAAAAAGGCCGTGCTTTATTCTCTACGGCGTCTCTGAGCGCCTCAAAAACGGACGAAGACACCAAGGCATCGCGACAGGCGGGAAACGCGCCGTCACCAGGCAAAACCAATCGATCCGCACGCGAAACGACTTCTGGATCGGATGTAACAACAACGGAACCCGCATCCGCTTCTGCCGCCATCCTTTCAAAGGCTTTGTGCGCAGAATGCAAATTGCCACTTTCATAATCGATAATCGCAGTGAGCATGCGCCTTAGAGTGCTCCTTTGGTTGAAGGAAGCGTATCCAGCATGCGCGCGTCTGGCTCAACCGCCATACGAAGTGCGCGCGCGACAGATTTGAAAGCGGCTTCTGCAATGTGATGACTATTAACCCCATGCACTTGGTCAATGTGCAATGTGATTCCCCCGTGGGTACTCAGTGCCTGAAAGAATTCACGCACAAGCTCAACATCGAATTGACCAATTTTTTGCGTTTTAAAATCAAGATTGCAGATCAAAAACGGACGTGCAGACAAATCAAGGGCAACGCGCACCTGTGCATCATCCATCGCCAAAGCATAATGTCCGTACCGCGCAATACCCTTTTTATCCCCAAGCGCTGCCACCAGCGCCTGACCTAAGGCGATTCCACAATCTTCCACGGTGTGGTGATCATCAATATGGGTATCTCCCTTGGCGCGTATGCTCATATCAATGAGGGAATGGCGCGAAAGCTGGTCCAGCATATGATCAAAAAAACCAACACCAGTTTTGTTATCATATTGGCCCGTACCGTCTAGATTAATCGCAACAGAAATATCCGTCTCATTGGTTTTTCGATCTATTGTTGCTGTGCGCATAAGCCTGTCCTGATTTTGCATTTCCCCCTCTATACGGTCATAGAGCGGCAAGGCCAAGAGGAGGAGACCATCTTGATGGCCCGCAAGGGACACCTCATTAGCAAAACCAACAAAAAATAAAGTCATTTTGATTTTAATTGGGTCTATACTGCTTTTACACTTATGAATACATCATTTGAGGAAGCACAATATGACAGTCCTGACCGCATGGATTTCTATTGGAAGCACTTACACATATCTCACCGCCGCACGGCTTCGACGGGTGATCACCCAGCACGATATTGATATCACGTTCAAACCTTTCAGCGTGCGTCAAATCATGAAAAACATGAATAACATTCCGTTTCCTCCTGAGAAAAAACAAAAGGTTGCTCATATGTGGCGCGATATAGAGCGCCGTGCTCAATTTTATGATATCCCAGCGCCAAAAGTGCCCGCGCCCTACCCTCTGGCTGCATTTGATCGAGCAAATCGCGTGGGAATAGTTGCAAATCAAGAAGGTTGGTATTTGGACTACCTAGAACACACCTATCACGAATGGTTTGTAAAAGGCCTGCCAGCAGGTGATCAAAGCAACCTGTCAACTGTCTGCTCAGAACTCGGACAAGACATGGACCGTGTGATTGCAGCCAATGACAGTGAAACGGTCCAAAGCACGTACCATAAGACAACAGAAGAAGCCGCCGCGCTCGGTGTTTTTGGCGCACCTAGCTTTTCTGTAGGATCCGAGATTTTTTGGGGAGACGATCGCTTAGAGGACGCAATTCGATGGCAAAAGGATCACTAACGCTGCTCTAACGCGAGGCATTAGGGAAAAAGAGTTGTTCGCCTCCACGCCGAAATGCTCCAATGGCGCTTTGCCCTTGTTCGCCCGTTATCCAACCCACAAAGGCTTGCGCTCCTTCAGAGTTGATATGGGGAAACTTATCTGGGTTCACAGCGATCACTCCATATTGATTAAACAGCGGCGGATCACCTTCGAACAATAATTTCAAATTTTGCTTATTACCAAAGCTAATCCAGGTCGCACGATCGCTCATTGTATAGCCATTCAAAGCGGCGGCCATATTCAGCGTCGCGCCCATACCAGAGCCATTTTCTCGATAATTTTTGCGCGAAAGTTCGGAAGGGTCTAAATCGGCCAAGCCCCATAACCGGCGCTCTGCCATATGGGTGCCACTGTCATCACCGCGTGAGATAAACATGACATTAGCACTGGAAATACGCTCAAGAACCTCTTTCACATTTTGTGATTTGGAAACCTCTGCTGGATCTTCTGATGGGCCTACGATGACAAAATCATTATACATGACATCAAAGCGCTCTACCCCATAGCCTTGGGCAACAAATTCTTCCTCAACTGGTTTTGCATGCACCAAAAGCACATCACCGTCGCCATTGCGGGCATTGCGAAGCGCCTGCCCCGTCCCGACAGCAACAACCAGCGCTTGAAACCCAGTGTCCTCTTTAAATTTTGGCAAAATTTCTGCCAAAAGTCCCGAGTTCTGGGTCGAAGTGGTTGATTGAATAATAATTCGCTCATCGGCTGTTGCAGCACAGCCAAGCGAAAAAGCGATTAAGCTGAAAATCAAAGCTTTCATGAGAGTTCCGATCTAATGGGCTGCGCAGTTTGCGTCAAAAGAGGACGACCCGCAATATAATCCCGCACCTCTTGCGTGTCAGGTGCGTTAAAAAAATCGTCTTTACTTTGCTGCGCGAGCAATTTGCCGTGATGAAGTAGCAAAACATCCTCTCCTAACCGTTTGGCTTGCATGACATCATGGGTCACCATGATGATCTTAATATTCGATTGGACGGCTTCAAGGATCATACGTTCAACCAAATTGCTGGCATTGGGATCAAGGCTTGCGGTGGGTTCATCCAAAAACAAGAGATCTGGATCGAGGGATAAAGCGCGTGCAATAGAGAGACGTTGCTGTTCTCCCCCAGAGAGACTTCGTGCAGGCGCATTGGCCAAATGCTGGAGCTGTGCTCGTTCCAAGAATTGGATTGCCCGCTCCCGCGCTTCTGTTTTTGATAATTTTCGAGCTCTTAAAACGAATTCAATATTTTCGAGCGCTGTGCGCCTTAGCAAGATTGGTTTTTGCGTGACCATGGCATGAGAGGGGCGCGTATCAGCCTCCGTCGCCTCATTACCAAAGGTGAGACTCGCCGAGCCACTTTGGGGCACAAGGATTCCATGCAGAATTTTTAGAAGTATGCTTTTGCCAGCACCGTTGGGGCCTAGAATCATCGTCGATCTCGAGGCTTCCAAGGTAAGATGTGGGATCGACAATTCGAATCCATTGCCAAATCCATGACGAAGATCTGTCGCGACAAGAACAGCTTTAGACATGCATGTCCTCCCGTCTTTGCTGCCCCAAAAGCGCAACAAGAGCATTGACCGAAAGCGCCAGAAAAATCAAAATTACCCCCAGCGCAAGCGCTAGTGATAGATTTCCTTTTGACGTCTCCAGGGCAATGGCCGTCGTCATCACGCGGGTAAAATGATCGATATTTCCTCCCACGATCATCACCGCGCCCACCTCTGCAATGGCACGTCCAAACC
>WTIQ01000475.1 GCA_011525185.1 Paracoccaceae bacterium
GTCCACCTTCCGCACGTTTTCTGTGTTAACTGCGACTGTTACCTTTTGACATTACAGATCGTCAATGCGAACACGGCGTGAAATCGCAGCTTTGCGTCAAAACGACCGCCTTTGACTGTACAAAACAATAAAATTGTTTAACTATTTAGTAGAATTTAATGGGTTTTGCTAAACTTACACCGTTTGTAACACACAGTGACCCAAAAACCGAAGACTGAGACCACGAAAGATAAGATACGATGGATAAAATTCCAATGACCAAAACTGGTCATTCTGCGCTTGAGAGCGAGCTAAAGCAGCTAAAGTCAGTTGAACGCCCCGCCATTATAAAAGCGATTGCTGAGGCGCGCGAACACGGCGATCTCTCTGAAAATGCAGAGTACCATTCTGCCCGTGAGAAGCAGAGCTTCATTGAAGGCCGTATTAAAGATATTGAGGGCGTCCTGTCTTTGGCAGAGGTCATTGACCCAGCCGATTTGTCTGGTGCGATCAAATTCGGGGCAAAAGTGACAGTCGTTGACGAAGACACCGATGAAGAAAAATGCTGGCAAATTGTGGGCGAGCATGAAGCAAATATTGAAGCAGGCCTTTTGAATATCAAATCGCCGATTGCGCGCGCTTTGATTGGCAAAGAAGAAGGTGACAGCGTGGAGGTCCGCACGCCAGGGGGCGAAAAATGCTATGAAGTGATTTCAATTGAATACAGTTGAATTCCAGTGAACCAGCTCAATTTGTTTTGTTAAAAGGTCGTTTTACGTGAAGTTGGAAGAAAATATCCGCAGTCATGAGCCATTTCAGCTGAGACCGCGCAGAGGATCAAGTGTACTTGAATTGACCACCTTGGCGCTTGCGCTTCTGTGGCTTTTGGTCTCTGTATTTCTGTTTTTCCTGAATGAAATTCCAGGTGATAGTGTTCTCCTCATTCAGCTCCTTGTTATTTTCATTCCCGTTGCCATGATTTGTCTCTGTTTTATCCTCATGCGCACAACGCGGGTGATGCAAGAAGAAGTTTTGACCCTGCAAACGTCTATTGATGCGTTGCGAAAGACATATACGGAGCAATCTAAACGGTTTGGCAATTCAACAACAGAAAGCGCAATCTTAAAAAATCTTGGGGAGCTGAATACCCGCAGCGGTAAAATCGAAAGTTCTATTCAAGAGATACAATCAGAATTGACCCCTAAGCGCTCAGCCTTCACAAGCATCCAAACAGAGTCCGAGGACATGGATGCTGAAGATCAGTCAAAACTTGAGCTTGGAACCAGTGATCAGGATAGAATTAGGCCAATCTCAGTCAGTGATTACATCCGCGCATTGAATTTTCCAGAGAACGAAGACGATAAGGAAGGCTTTGCCGCACTGCGCGCGGCGCTTCAAGACCGCGAAGCATCGCTTTTTGTACAATCTGCACAGGATATACTCACGCTTTTGAGCCAAGATGGCGTTTATATGGACGACCTGCGTCCTGATGTTGCTGGGGCAGAGGTTTGGCGGCGTTTTGCTCATGGTGAACGCGGCCATAAGATTTCTTCGCTTGGTGGGATCAGGGAACGCTCTGCACTGGCACTTGCGAATGGTCGGATGAAACAAGACTCGGTCTTCCGCGATACGGCCCATCATTTCCTGCGCACCTTTGACAAGCGCTTCACCGCCTTTGAAACCTTTGCAACTGATGCCGATATCGAAGCATTTTCTCAAACACGCACCGCGCGTGCCTTTATGCTTTTGGGGCGCGTCGCTGGAACATTCGATTGACGACCCTCACGTCCAAAAGGTTCACGTTTTGCTAGGTCAAATTCAGCATGTGGTCGCGCGCCCTACGGCTCGAACATGGTGCGAGCTGGAAATGGTGTGAGAAAACAATGGCGTTATTCAGTCTTCCCCATAACTGGGGTTAAAATTGCTCATAGGGGATAAACTTGACCAAATCACCCTGTGCAATGTCATAGGCATGATCTTGGATTTCAACGAGACCCTCTGCCCAACTCAGCCCAGTTACACGCCCCGACCCTTCCGACGGGAACACCTCAACACCGCCCTCTCGAACACGGGCGCGCAGATATTCTCTGCGCCCAGGCTTCTTCTTTTTTGTAAAATGCGCAGGCAGCATATAGCCATTGGGCGTATGCCAGCCACCACCACCCATCAACCGCAAGCTAGGCAAAACAAAAACAAGAGTACACACAAGTGCGGCAACGGGATTTCCAGGCAGACCAAAAACAGGCACGCCTGACCATAGCCCAAGCGCCATGGGCCGACCAGGCTTTACAGCGATACGCCACATCTCAAGACTTCCCTTATCGCGCAAGAGAGACGCAAGATGATCCTCATCCCCTGCAGAGGCGCCGCCTGTTGTTAGAATAGCATCACACAGCTCTGCACCTCGGTTTAAGGTTTCGCTCACTTTTTGGGGATCATCTGGGGCTTTTCCCAGATCAATCGCCTCATAGCCTTTTTGTCTAAGCTGCCCAAGCAACATGGGCCGGTTTGCGTCAAATATCTGACCCTCCGCGGGTATTTCACCGCCTTCGCAAATTTCATCACCCGTCGACATGACACCCACCCGCAGCGGGCGAAAAACAGATACGTCAGATACTCCAACCGATGTCAGCGTTGCCAAATCCGCTGGCGAGACCCTATGCCCAGCCTCAAAGAGGCTCTGGCCCACTTTGATATCTTCGCCCGCCTCACGCGTATTTTTGCCAGGCTTGAGCGGACCGTGAAAGACCAACTCATGACCGTCGGTTTCGACATCCTCTTGTAACACAACGGTATCTGTGCCCTCAGGCACAACCGCGCCCGTCAAAATCCGGATGGCTGTGCCTTGCGGTACATAGCCAACAAAGGCATGCCCAGCAGCGGAACGCCCCTCAAGGAGTTTCAGGCGGATGATCCCGTGTGATGAACTCGCACGACCATCAAAGGCATAGCCGTCGATTGCAGAATTGCGATGCGGTGGGCTCGATCGCTCTGATATAATCTCTTGAGCCAAAAAGAGGCCTAAGGCCTGCTGCACGGGTCGTTCATCATGAAGCGCACGCGGCGTGAGTGCATTTTGCAAATATTGGAACACCTGATCGACTGGTATCCAATCGACACCAGGAGGCAAGGCAAAACAATCATCTTTTAACGGAGGGGGCTTTAACATCGGGTCCTTATTTTGGTTTTACGCCTAATATCCAACCTTCTTCCTCTAATAGAGCGCGGGGAAGCGTGTTAGTCAATTCGCTTAGGTGAGGCGAGACATTTAATATCTGGTCCAAGTGTAAACAGCTGGAATAGACCTGCTGTGCATCGGGGATCTGCCAAAGTGCATCATTTCCATGACCTACTGGGAGCGGGCAAGGCTCAAAGAGGGAGGGATAAATTTCCGCTAAGACAATAGGTTTGTTGTACTCTTCAGGTGGATCAAATGGATAAACAGAGAGGGCGTTTCCGAAGTGTTGCCGCGCCTTTTGCAGGTGATATATCCCCAAAAGAGCCTGAGAGCCCACCGATCCCGTCGTGAATAATTTCCAACTGCTCTGTGCTGTTTTGCTACATTTTTCTGTCAAGCGATATTCGGGCAATCCATGACCATGGCGCAACCGCCCCTTATAGGGCAAGCCTTTCACCTTCAACGATGCAGGTGCCCCCCAAAATGGGCCAAGACCTTCAAAGGCTGCATTTATCTGTCCCGCCACGTCGAAACGATTGTTTTGGTTTTGCACCCCATCAATCACCCGTTTTACCAGCCATTCCCAGACCGCCAGTCCCTTGGCTTTACCCGTTAAGCGCGCGGCAAAACCACTTGGATAGCCAAAACTGAAATCAAACCCGACCAAGACACGAAGGCCGCATGTGATATGTGCATGACATAGCGCGTTGATCCGCTTCATCGCCTCGTGCCGTGTTCTGAAATACTCGGGGCGATTAACAGTTTGGCTTTTGCGTTCCATAAGGCATAAAAATATTGCGTCCTTTGTCGGCCGAGCTGGAGAGGGCTGAGACCGCGCCGACCAATCAACCGCAATAATTGCGTCAAAGCTCACAAATCCAGCTCGCCCGCAATAAAATCAGCAATGCGCACAGTATCATTCAGATCAAAGACAGGTTTATCCAAGGCAAGGGGGGTATCGCTTGCCACCGCTTGAATCGTTGGATCATCTGCCGCGCGGGGCGTTTGGCGTATTTCAGAGCGATAGGCCTCAATTTTTGGGTGCGCTTCGCGTTTATAGCCTTCGATCAAAATCAGATCTACAGAGGTCATGCGGTGCAATAACTCACTTAGAGCAGGTTCGGATTGCTCTCTGAGCTCATGCATAAGCGCAAAGCGCTGTCCAGAAGAGACAACCACCTCTTTCGCACCTGCCACCCGATGACGAAAGCTATCCTTGCCCTCATGATCCACATCAAAAGCGTGATGGGCATGTTTTATTGTGGATACGGTCAAACCACGGTTTGTGAACTCACTGACCAACCGCTCCATCAGGCCCGTTTTGCCTGTATTTTTCCATCCCGTTACCCCAAAAACCTTCATCGGGATTGCTCCACTCGTTGTTCTGCTTTTTCCAAATCTTCGGCAGTGTTGATATTAAAGAAGGGATCAAAATCGCCACTCTCAAAAACGACATCACGGCACATATGACGGTCTGTCCAACCCAAAACTTTGCGACCGCCGTCTTGGATGTGCATTCTGAGATCGTCACGAAGCGCAACGGGCCAAAGACCAAATGTAGGATGCATCCATTTTTTACCCCCCTCTCCACGCGTTGCGGCGAGCGCTAAAGGGGCCTCCATATCTTCCACCGCGTCGCGCAAGCGTGTAACCAAGTCGCGCGGATAAAACGGCGTATCTGCAGCGACGGTGACAATGGTATCCACGCCATTGGCTGCCGCATGATCCAAACCCGCGAGCACACCCGCTAAGGGGCCTGCAAATCCCTCAATGCTATCAGAAACAACCTCATAAGACAGATCGTTAAATCGCGTTTTATCGCCGTTGGCGTTTATAACAATCCCGTTAACATGCCCAGAAAGCCGTTCAATAACATGATGGAAAAGACTAATGCCAGATATCTCCAAACGGCCTTTATCACCGCCCCCCATTCGCCGCGCTTGACCACCAGCCAGAATCACACCGAGCGGCTTCATCCGACGTGCGATCCCTTGCGGCGAGCCGCTTTTGGCTCCTCTGACACCGAAGCGATATCAGCATCAAAAATAAGACGTTCTTCGCCCGAGACGCAGGCAAAACGCTGACCACGCATGCGCCCGATCAACGTCAATCCAACTTGCTGCGCAATATCCACGCCCCAAGCTGTAAAACCCGAGCGCGAGACCAAAACAGGTATGCCCATCTGCGCTGTTTTTATGACCATCTCAGAGGTCAAGCGACCCGTTGTGTAAAGAATTTTGTCATTTGGTTCAATTTGGTTCAAGAGCATCCATCCCGCAACTTTATCGACTGCGTTATGACGCCCCACGTCCTCCATATAGGCCAATGGTTGGTCTTCTTGACAAAGAACGGTCCCATGAATGGCCCCTGCACTGAGATAAAGAGAAGGGGTTTGGTTGATCTGTTTTGCCAAAGAATAGAGCCATGATGTATGGATTGTGGCCTTGGGTAGGCGCACCTCCTCAAGCCCTTCCATCATATCACCAAAGACAGTTCCCACGGCACAGCCGCTGGTTCGGGTCTTCTTTTTAAGTTTGTCCTCATAATTGGTACTGCGTTCAGTGCGCACAACAACAGTCTCAAGGTCCTCATCAAAATCAATCGCTGAAATCACATCCGTTTTCAACAGCATGCCTTGATTATGCAAAAACCCCAGAGCAAGGTATTCTGGATAGTCAGAAATCGTCATTGCGGTGACAATTTCCTGACTGTTCAAAAAAATTGTCAAAGGCCGCTCTTCTATAACCGTTACCTCCTCCTCTGACTGGAGGTGCGTCGTAGCCCTTACCTTTCGTGTCAATCCCTCCGCCATAGGCGAGGGCATAACAGAGCTGTTATTCTGGCGCATGATGGGTACCCACAACATTGTTTTGAACAATGTATTTTGTTTGTCTCAGAAGGAAAGTCTGCGGTACTTTCAAACGCTTTTCAAGCTATTCAGTTGCCTGTGCGAGTGCGAGCTCTGCGACATATTCTCTAAGGGCTTTTGATTTATCATCGTCATCGTATTCATAGAGCACCCGCTCTGATACACCTGCATATTGAGAAAATGCCTGACGCAGCTTTTGTGGACGGTAAGTGATATTCATCCCCTCAAAGCCTGAAAGTTGGCGCAAAATTTTAGAAATGCTATGGGCACAATGGGCTGACCAAACTTCTCCATTGTTTTGAACAAGTCGCAGTGCATGTTCCGCCACTTCGGGAGACACTTCTATCGTTTGAATTGCCACATGATAGGTCTTGCGCGCATGGGCACGGGTGTAAAAATCTAGAACGCTGGGGGTTACACCGTAAAGGACATCGGCGTGTTCATTGAGGACCTCGTGCTTGAGGGTGCCAGCAGGGTCAAAAATCACACGCTGGGACGCACTCACCATTAAACCGCTGTGTGCCCCAAAATCTGTCTCATTATTAATCATTGTGAACAAAGTAAGCGTAGGCGGGCCGTCGTGAACATAAAGAGGAAGCTGAGGAAGCGTCTCTTCCTCAGGCTTTAACGAGGCACATGCGCTCAATGCACATAGCACCAATAAAAGATAAAGATACCGCATCCCGTATCTATGATAGTTGCGCTTTAAGAGTTCACAAGAGCCATAAACACCAAGACAAGAATGCAAACTATTGCCGTTTTTGTGACATAACTCATGAAGCCTTCAAAGGTCTTTTCCTGAACCTCAATATCCATTGAACCGTGTTTATGCTCTGACATCGAATTTATCCGTCTTTTTTTGTTTAATCTCCAATAGCGCAATGGCATCTAAGAGTCACCCCCTTTGACGGGACACGCACTGCTGCGAGATGTCACAGGTGTTAATCTACTGCGAGACGATGATAATAATACGTGCCATTATCCCCCAAGGATCGTGTAACCCGTCCCGCTTGATGCAAATGGTTCAAATGCGCGACAGCTTCGACCAAGGCGAGCCCATATTCTCCCTCGCCAATTTTCCGCTTAAAAAGCGGTTGAAAGCACTCATGGGCTGACTTGGGGGTATCAAGGTAATCAGCAAGCCTCTCCAATGCGGAATGATGATTTTCTATCAATTGGTTCAAACGAAAGGGAAGGCCGTAAAATGGCATTTTATGACCCGATAGGACCAAATGAGAGGGCTTGGCAAGTTTTTCCAACCGTTCACAGACCTCTATCCATTCTCCGACGGGATCAGCCTCTGGTTCTGTGACATAAACGCCCAAATTCGGACTAATTGAGGAAATAACCTGGTCACCTGCAATCATCAGACTGTCATCTGCACTCCAAAACGTTGCGTGTTCTGGAGCATGACCATGCCCCACATGCACGGTCCAAGTCCGCCCTCCCATGTCAAGCGTGTCACCTTGTTGAATGCGTTTATAACCAAGCGGAATCGGGGCAACAGTATCAGCAAAATTAAAAGGCTTGCCACCTACGCGTTCGGCGATGATATCTTCTGGCATCCCAGCGCTGCGCCAGAAAGCAACGGTTTCAGGTGGGGGCAAGTCTTGGACATCAAGCGTTAACATCCGTCCCATCAAATAAGAGGTGCGCGTTGAAACAAGAGTGGCTCCATAGTCACGCATAAACCATCCTGCCAAACCGATATGATCGGGATGGTGATGGGTGATAATGACTTGTCTCACTGGTTTTTGAGGGAAATGACGCTCTAACAGCGAGCGCCATATGGCTTTGGTGCGTTTACTGCCCATGCCCGTATCAATCAGCGTCAAGCCGTCTTGGTCTTCGAGGATATAGACATTCACATGATCGAGCTTCATCGGCAGCGGGAGACGCACCCAATAGAGCTGGTCTGCAACTTGGCGCACCTCGCCCTCCGCAGGTGGTTCTTCCCAAGGCAAGTGAATACGGTCTTTAGTCGTGAGCATTAGGCGACAAGGTCCTCTACAGTTAGGGCGTAGAGGTCTTTTGCCCCCTGCGTGGCTTGCGCCAACAAAGCAATATGCTCAGGCAAAAGCGTATTGATGTAAAATGTTGCCAGTTTCGCGCGCGCACCCTGCCCGTGATCACAGACATACGCACGGTAGTGACAATAGGCTCCTAAAATGCGGGCATAGGCTTTGAGATATGCCGCAGCGCCAGCAAATCGGTCATTCATATCCTTTTGTTGAACAAGCCACTCCGTCTTATCGGCCAAGAGAGCCAAAGCCTCTTTCAGCGGTTGCGCAAGGTCATCTGAGCGCCCTGCCACGAACTGTTCCATCTCTGAAATCAAAGCGCGCGCCGCTTCCCCCCCATCCATCAACTTGCGTGCCACCAAATCCATTGCTTGGATCCCATTGGTGCCTTCGTAAATCGCGGTGACGCGAACATCTCGAAAATATTGCGCGGCACCTGTTTCTTCAACAAAGCCCATACCGCCATGCACCTGAATGCCCATATTAGCCACATCCATTCCGACTTCGGTACCAAAGGCCTTGGTGATCGGGGTCAAAAAGGCAGCGCGTGCCCTCCAGTCTCGCTCATTGGTGGCAGTCGACATGTCGATAGCGACCGCATTCATGAGAGCAATTGCGCGCGCGGCAAAAACCTCTGCACGCATCGTGCTTAGCATCCGACGCACATCTGCATGATCAAGAATAGTGCCTGTTCCATCTGCCAGAGGAGACTTCCCCTGCTTGCGCTCCTGTGCATAATAAAGCGCATGTTGATAAGCGCCTTCGGCCGCACCAATCCCCTGCCCTCCAACACCAAGACGAGCATTATTCATCATTGTGAACATTGCGCGCATTCCGTCATGGGGTTCACCGATCAACCAACCCGTGGCACCATCATATTGCATCACAGCCGTGGGAGAACCATGCAACCCCATCTTATGCTCTAGGCTGACCACGTTAAGGCTATTTGCAACGCCAGGATTGCCGTTTTCGTCGGGGAGTTTCTTAGGAACAAGGAAAAGCGAAATACCCTTTGTCCCCGCAACCCCATCGGGCAACCGTGCCAGAACAAGGTGACACACATTTTCTGAAAAATCGTTGTCTCCCCAAGAAATATATATCTTTTGCCCCGTGATTGCGTAGGTTCCATCCCCATTGTCTTCTGCTTTTGAGCGCAATGCTCCTACATCCGAGCCTGCCTGTGGCTCGGTTAAATTCATCGTACCGCACCACTCTCCTGAGATGAGCTTGGGCAGATAAAGCGCCTTGATCTCTTCACTCGCATGATGCTCCAATGCTTCAATTTGGCCCTGTGTCATCAACGGATTAAGCTGTAGCGAGAGACAGGCGGCAGACATCATCTCGTTCACCGCCGTTGTGACCGCCATGGGCAAACCCATCCCGCCATATTCGGGATCAGCAGACATCGATACCCAGCCCCCCTCAGCGATTGCCTTGTAGCCCTCTGCAAAGCCAGGCGACGTGCGCACAACCCCATTTTCCAACACCGCAGGATCAGTGTCCCCATTGCGTTGAAGCGGGGCAAGAATGTCTTCGCAGAGTTTTCCTGCCTCTGACAACACAGAGCTGACAACATCCATGCTTGCTTCAGAAAATCGATCTGTTGAGGTGACATGCGCATAATCGATCACATGTTCAAACAGGAATTTATAGTCCTCGAGCGGTGCTTGATAGGGCATGAAACCTCCGTTTTGAGCGGCACGTCTGGCGCATATGGCTTGGCACGCAAGATAATTGGCAGTATGCGGTCCATTACGCAAGAACGTAACGCGCTCTTGCGTCAAACAAACGAAAACGCAACGTCACTATGGCTTCTCAACTGACCCAAATATTCCAGACCGTCGATACGGATATTCGCCAAGCCGCAAAATGTTTGCGAGACGGGGGGCTGATCGCCTTTCCAACAGAGACCGTTTATGGTCTCGGCGCGAATGCAATAGATGATACTGCGATTGCCATGATTTATGACGCCAAGGGGCGTCCCAAATTTAACCCGCTGATCGTTCATTTCGCCTCACTCTCAGAACTCAAAGCGCATGTGGACTGGAATAATGCAGCCGAAGATCTCGCTCAAGCCTTTTGGCCCGGTCCGTTGACTTTGGTTTTGCAAAAGAACGTCGATAGTCCGATCTCTCCGCTGGTCAGTGCGGGCTTGGATACACTTGCCGTCCGACTCCCAGCCCATCCGCTTGCTCAACAGTTTTTAAAAGCCGCAGGCGTGCCCGTTGCGGCACCTTCGGCCAATCGCTCTGGCAAAATGAGCCCAACCAGCGCAGCGCATGTCCATGCGGGACTTCAGGGGCGGATTGCTGGTATTTTGGACGGAGGAGACTGCAAAGTCGGGCTGGAGTCCACAATCTTGGACCTCAGCACAGGGTCGGCAAATCTCTTGCGGCATGGCGGGGTTCCCCTAGAAGATATCGAAGCCCTGTTGGGCCGCGAAGTGGGTAAAACGCAAACAGTGCCCCAACAGATCAAAGCGCCGGGTCAGCTTGCATCGCATTATGCGCCACGCGCAAAGCTCCGGCTCAATGCAGCAGACGTCTCAACGGGGGAATGCTATCTAGGGTTTGGGCAAATGGAGTGCGATCTTAACTTGTCTTCAAGTGGTGATCTCATCGAAGCGGCGGCAAATTTGTTTAGGCACCTCCATGCGTTGGATGCATTCTACCCAAAACCAATCGCCGTCGCCCCAATCCCAAACACAGGACTTGGGAGAGCCATAAATGACCGTCTCAGACGTGCCGCTGCGCCGCGACCGACATCTTAGGCATGGCCGAAGGAGCCAGAGAGGAAAGAGGCATCAATCCCCATCTCGTTGAGGGCCTTCGCCCATTTATCGGTATTGTTTGTTTCCAAGACGATCCCCTCGCCAAGTTCACCAACCAACCAACCGTTTGCAGATATTTCTTCCTCTAATTGCCCAGAAGACCAGCCTGCATATCCCATAAAAATTCCTGCCTCGAGCGGTATTTTTGATCCCGCCATTGCTTCGATAATGTCGCGCGTTGAGGTCAATGACAGTGTCTCACCTAGTTCTTGGGTCGAATTTGCAGACACAAAGTCTCGCGAATGAATGACAAATCCACGCGCTGTCTCGACAGGACCTCCAAACAGAACTGGCACATCACGACCAACATCATTGTCGATCGACAATTGCGAACACAATTCATCGAAAGAGCCACGCTCCACTGGCTTGTTTATAATAAGGCCCATAGATCCCGCATTCGAGTGATCACACATATAAACAACCGAATGTTCGAAGCGCGGATCTCCCATACCTGGCATGGCAATCAGGAACTTACCCTTCAATTGAGAGAGGTCACCAGAGTTTTCCATTTCATTCCTTCGGCGATATGATTGCACCTAAAGCTTATTCTAGGGCATATAGGCAATGACGCAAACTCAAAACCGACGCCGCTGCATCATCACTCTTGCATGAGAACCTTATGACACATTTTTGCACAATAACTATTTTTTCATTAGCAATCTGGGTATTAAGCGGGGTGTCGGCGCTCTCTCAACCAAAAGGTCTTGAAAGCTTAAAACTGCTTTCTGGATGGCAAAAGAAAAATGGAGATTATGTTGCGGCACTCGAACTGCGCCTAGAGCCCAGTTGGAAAACCTACTGGCGTGTCCCTGGAGAGGCTGGAATTGCTGCAGAATTTTCGTTTATAGGATCTAACAACTTGAAGGCACATAGATTGGACTGGCCGGCACCAATTTTGTTTGGGCCCAAAAAGCTTCGTTCAATCGGATACAAGGACAGTCTTATCCTGCCCATCATCGTGACGCCGCAGGATAAAACGAAGGAGGTGAACCTAAGTATAAGTGGCAGGTTGGGTATTTGTGACACAGTTTGCGTGCCACTTGATTTTTCGCTGCAAAATGTTCTGACGCCTAAAACGCGCAAACGCGACCCTAAAATTATCGCAGCGCTTGCCAGCATGCC
>WTIQ01000122.1 GCA_011525185.1 Paracoccaceae bacterium
GTCCAGCGGCGCCCGACCAATACGCCGTACAGATATACCAAATTGCGACTCCGTGTCGTATTCGGGCATCCTCTCATTAACCGAATTTGATAAATCAACAATTAAGCTCAAAGGCACATCGTTCACAAAAGGCACGCTTATTATGCCAATGCCTCGCGCTTCGATCTGACCCGCTATGCTCTTGGGGCAAGAGGCAAGGAGCTTGTCATTGGATCGCTGCAAGAGTGTTTTGTCATCCGCAATCAATGTTGCGCCCAATCCTATGAGCTTGAGGGCAAGTGTTGATTTTCCACTGCCAGAAGGGCCTTTAATTAAAACAGCTTTATCACCAATAGCAACCGCGCTTGCATGTAAAATTTTTTCAGATATTTGAGCGCCATTATGCATATTCAGCCTTTTGCTTACACGGGCAATCCAACGACAGATCGAGCAAACTGCGGTTAAATGCATCCAGCGCAGTCTGTCCGTCGTTGTAGGTCTCGACCGTAAAGCCTTCCGATTCCAATGTGATCGACACAGAAATCATAATGTTTCTATCATCATCAAAAAGTGTGATGCTCGATATACATCAACCTCTTTCTTTTCCACCCTGATAGCTTATGAGCATTCCAGCTTAAAATAATCAATCCAAAATAATAATTTGATGGGAATTTAAGCTAATCTGTATGACGTTTTGGAAAATCGTTGTCGAAAATTTGATCTAATTTTTGTTTTTTTGCTCTAGAAGTGATTTGGTTGCGCTAACGTACACTTATGTCTCTGTTCATTGCTAAATTTACTGTGTTATCGAGTAGATGCGCTGGAAAGACAGCCAACGCCACCTCGCTGTAATATGTCAAAAAATGGAGACGCCGCATGACATTCGGACGGGTAAACCCGCACAGTCGATTAGAAGGTCAAGGTATTTCTGGACTGAACAATGTCTACTACAACTTTATCGAGGCAGATCTAATTTCTCACGCGCTCCAGCGTCGCGAAGGGGAGCTGGGACAAGGAGGGGCCTTTTTAGTTTCCACTGGAAAATTCACGGGCCGGTCCCCCAAAGACAAACATGTGGTCATGAGCGACAGTGTCAGAGACACGATTTGGTGGGAAAACAATGCGCGAATGTCTGTGGATGGTTTCGATGCACTCTATGCGGATTTTCTAGCTCATATGAAAGGCAAGGATTATTTCGTGCAGGATTTGGTGGCAGGCGCAGATGCGACGGTCTCTGTCAATGTTAGAATGGTCAGTGAACTTGCCTGGCATAATTTGTTTATCCGCCACCTTCTGCGACGGCCAAATCGTGAGGAATTGGACAGCTTCGTTCCAGAATATACCGTCATCAATTGCCCCAGTTTCCAAGCAGATCCTGAACGGCACAATTGTCGGTCCTCCACCGTCATTGCGATGAATTTTGACAAAAAGCTCATTCTCATTGGGGGCACAGAATATGCTGGGGAAAACAAAAAATCTGTTTTCACGCTGTTAAATTATCTTCTTCCAGAAAAGGGCATCATGCCCATGCATTGTTCTGCCAATCATGCGAAAGGCAACCCAGTTGACACGGCCGTGTTCTTTGGCCTTTCTGGGACTGGCAAAACAACCCTTTCTGCTGATCCTGATCGTGTTTTGATTGGAGATGATGAACATGGTTGGTCAGATCGAGGTACTTTTAATTTTGAAGGGGGATGCTACGCCAAGACCATAAATCTCAACCCTGAGGCCGAGCCCGAGATTTATGCAACCACCTCACGCTTTGGAACGGTCATAGAAAATATGATCTATAATGCTGAAACCAAAGAATTGGATTTTGAAGACGATAGTCTAACTGCCAACATGCGCTGTGCTTATCCGCTTGAGTATATCTCGAATGCCTCCGAAAGTGCGCTTGGTGGCCATCCCAAAAACATCATCATGCTGACATGTGATGCCTTTGGGGTCCTGCCGCCCATTTCCAGACTAACACCAGCACAGGCGATGTATCACTTCCTCTCTGGCTTTACATCCAAGGTGGCAGGCACCGAAAGGGGTGTGACCGAACCAGAGCCAACCTTTTCGACATGTTTTGGTGCACCCTTTATGCCGCGTCGTCCTGAGGTCTACGGTACCATTCTTCGGGAAAAGATTGCGCGCCATGGTGCGACATGCTGGTTGGTCAATACAGGTTGGACAGGCGGCGCCTATGGCGTGGGGTCTCGAATGCCGATCAAGGCGACACGCGCGCTCCTCACAGCGGCTCTGAGCGGAGACTTGCACGACGCTGAGTTTCGTAAAGATGAGCACTTCGGCTTTCATGTTCCAATTGCAGTGAAAGGCGTGGATACGGCACTTCTTGATCCGCGCTCTACTTGGAGCGATGGCGACGCCTACGACCGTCAAGCGGCAAAGCTTGTTTCAATGTTTGCAGATAACTTTGAGCAATATCTTCCGCATATTGACGAAGATGTGCGTGCCGTCGCCATTGGGTAGTGCGATTTTAATAAGCCATTGATTTACAGCTGATATTGCGGATTTTTTCGACTATAGCGATTTCACGTAATTTTGAGTCACTGCAAGCGCAATAAGTCTTTAATTTTGCGTCCTTTAGAGCCGAAAAAACCTATCAACTTTTTCTGAAAATGCTCAAAATTTACGTTCGGCATGTAGATTGAGCGGAACTATTTCAGGTTCCAATGCTCTTGACCCGATTCGCTCATCGCATTGAGGACAGGTATAAGGCCCTTACCCGAAGAGGTAAGGCTATACTCAGCCCTCACTGAAACCTCTGCAAAAACTGCGCGCTGGATTAAGCCGTCTCGTTCCAAGTTCTTAAGAGAGCGTGTCAACATCCGATCTGACACATTTGGTATGGCGCGCTTGAGTTCGAAAAACCGCAACGCGTTCTCAACCAGATAAAAGAGAATAATCGGTTTTCATCTCCCGCCAATGACCGCAACTGCACTTTCTACTGGGCAATCGGAGGCGGCGACGGGACGATGGAGGATTTCTTTTGACGCAGACATCGTTGTTAAACATTATTGCAAGTTTAAACCATAATTTCAGATGGCTATCTGCTTCTACAGCATTAAAGGAGATTTCCAATGTTTAAAATTCCAGCACTGAGTC
>WTIQ01000246.1 GCA_011525185.1 Paracoccaceae bacterium
AAGAGGGGGTCTGCAGGCGAAAGCACTGGAACGATATAGCCAGACACAATCCACGTCACGAGGGCTGCCGCTATGCCGCCAAAAAACGCAACCGCAAAGCTATTTTTCACAAAACGCGCGTAGACCAAGTAGCCCACTAAGACGCCTGCCAAGGCAAACAGAGGGCTCCAAATTGTACCTCCCCAAATCAACCAATAGGCAATAAAGGGATAAAGCCCTGTAAAGATCAAAAGTTTACGCGGCAGGTCAAAAAAGAGGACAGGTGCGGCAGCAACGAACAAGAGAACAAAGGCCACCGTAGGTCGCCAGTAATGTTCGGACGGGTACGAAATTCCGAACAAAAGCTGGTTCCAACGCTCACTTAGAACAGAGAAACAGGCTCCACGTGCACCATCCAAAACCTCCCGACAGGCTGCAAGGCTATTGGTGTTCCAAACACCGCTCGCAATCCAAGGCAGCGCAAAAGCAACAAATGTGTACACAGCCCACAGCGCCACAATCGTAAGGAGACCACTGCCTACAGAAGAAAACAGGTTTTCGCGCAACCATTTTACAATCCCCTGTTCCGCCACGGGGGGCGGTTGTTGGGGAAGCGTTTCGGTGCGAACAAAGGATACATCTGACATATCAGCGCTCCTTCAATTTAATAGAGTTATTGTAAACGTTCATAATCGCCGAAATCGCAAGAGAAATCGTTAAATAAAACGCCATCAGCAATAGGATCGTTTCAATGGCACGACCTGTCTGATTGAGAGTGATACCGCCAAGGGTCCCCGTCACATCCATATACCCAACAGCAATCGCCAATGATGAGTTTTTGGTGATGTTAAGGTATTGCGAGATGAGCGGCGGGATAATCACACGCAGAGCCTGCGGCAAGATCACAAGGCTCATAATGCGATTGGAGCGCAAACCAAGCGCCGCAGCCGCCTCTGATTGTCCTTTTGAGACGGATAAAATACCAGCACGCACATTTTCCGCAATAAAGGCTCCAGTATATATTGCCAAAGCAAACCACAGTGCGATCAGAGAAGCCCTGATCTGCAACCCGCCCTTAAAGTTAAAGCCTTTTAGCGCGGGGTAGTCAAAATAGAGCCCCATAATGACCATCAACGCACCGACTGGAACAATCCAAATTGCGACGGTCATATACCAAGTTGTTGGTCTTTGTCCCGTAGCGGCCTGCTGTGCATTGGCCCATTTGCCCAAAGCACGCGCTCCAAAAAAAGAACCCACTAAGACTGCCAAAACAAGAACCCAGTTTAAAAACCCATTGGCAAAGATAGGCGCGGCAAATTGCGGCGCGGGAATGTAAACACCGCGGTTTGTGAAGGCGAACATGTCAAAGAGCATGGAGGCCTCAGCATCCGCCCCACGAAACGCCTTTGGCGCAGGCATCACAGCCGTCATGACCGTGAAAATAATGATAATCCAAATCAAAACAGGCACGTTGCGAAACGCTTCGACGTAAACGGCCATGATTTTACTGACCAGCCAGTTCTTGGACAGTCGTAAAACACCTGCAATCACGCCAATGATTGTGGCCGTTGTACAGGCCAAGACAGCAACGATGAGCGTATTTATAACACCCACAATGGACGCCCTGAGGTGCGTTGATTGTGAATTATAGTCGATTGGACGCTGGTTGATGTCATATCCAGCGGGTTCACCCAAAAACTCGTAAGAAATATTCAAGCCGGCTGCACGTAGGTTTGCAAGTAAGTTGCTCACTAGATATCCAACTGCAAGGCAAAGAATGAAAAGTGTAATAACCTGGAACGTAATGCTACGATACCGCGTATCGTTTATAAGCATAGACAGTCGGAACGACCCCTCATCAGGGTGGGAACGCGTCGTCATATGTGGAGTTTCCCCATATTAGCTATTTCTGCCACCTAGCTTATGCCGCTAGGTAAAAAGAAAGGGCGCGAAATCAACGCGCCCTTTTTTTTGATCATGTGATCCTAGCGGAAGGGTGGTGAATAAATAAGACCACCATTTTTCCACTGAGCGTTCAAGCCGCGTGCAAGACCGATAGGTGTCGCTTCGCCGATGTTGGCTTCAAAGAGCTCACCATAGTTACCACCAACGGACAGCGCTTTTTGCGCCCAATCAGCTGACAAGCCGAGCATTTCGCCCAAGTTGCCTTCTGTACCCATCAAACGGTTGATTTCTGGGTTGTTTGTGCCCGCTGCCATTTCTGACATATTCGCAGATGTAACACCGAGTTCTTCGGCTGTGATCAGAGCGTTGAGTGTCCAGCGCACGATATCACCCCAGTTGTTGTCGCCATGACGAACAAGCGGTCCGAGAGGCTCTTTTGAGATGATTTCAGGCAGAACAACGTGCGCACCTGGATTTTCAAATGTTGCACGTGTCGCGGCAAGACCTGATGCGTCTGTTGTGTAAACGTCACATGCACCCGCAAGATACTGCTGCTGAGCTTCTGCGTTTGTTTCAATCGGCACGGGCTCGTAGCTCATGTTGTTTGAGCGGAAGAAATCTGCAAGGTTAAGCTCGGTTGTCGTACCTGTTTGGATACAAACAGTTGCGCCATCAAGCTCTTTTGCAGAAGACACACCGAGGTCTGAAGGAACCATAAAGCCCTGACCGTCGTAGTAGTTCACGCCTGTGAATTCAAATTTCAAGTCCACATCACGGCTGAATGTCCATGTTGTGTTCCGCGCCAACATATCAACTTCGCCTGAAGCCAAAGCTGTAAAGCGTGTCTTACCGGTTGTTGGTACAAACTCAACCGCGCTCGCATCACCAAGCACTGCTGCTGCAACCGCACGGCACATTCCGACGTCAAAGCCTTCCCATTCGCCGCTTGCATTTGGTGCAGCAAAACCAACAAGACCTGTTGATACGCCACAGTTCAATGTACCGCGTGCTTTTACATCGTCCAATGTGCCGGCTGTTGCTGCACCCGCAGAGAGACCTGCGACGGTGAGAGCACCGAGAACAAATGAAGTTTTCATTTTTACCTCTTCCTGATTTCGCCTCTTTCGAGACATTGTTGCAGACCGTTCAAAGCCTACAGTTTCCGATCCATGTAGGGCACCCCTCCACATAGTGCCCTAATG
>WTIQ01000264.1 GCA_011525185.1 Paracoccaceae bacterium
ATATCAGGTGTTCAATTCCTAAACCCCGCCGATTTCAGCGTATGACGCAACGGTTTGCGCACGCTATGACTACGCCAAATTAAAGACTGCGCATCTATCTCATCTGCCAAACCTGTTAATGGAAAGGATCGGCATGAGAGCGGCGCGCGTTTCTGGCACAAATTTTACCCCTTCACCATTTGAAGACGGCCTTGGTGTTTGGTTCGGCGGAGACGGAACCCCCGGATCGGCAACCTATGATAAGATTGATCATGCCGTTTTCGTGCCCGCAGATGCAGATTTCGGCGGATGTTTGGAAATCGAAAAAACTAATGCCACCGAACGTTTACGCTATAGCGGCAAAACTCCCATCCAAGCGGAAACCTACATTCGCGTCACGGCACGATTAAAGTGTATTACTGGAAACCTGCCCGCTGTACGAATAGCAGGGTATGCTGCAAGATCTAACGGCAGTTCTGTGTCAACTGTGACACAATCGGGACCATCAATTGCGCTGAAACGGTATGGCTATATCTTTGAAGTATCCGCAATTATTGGTCCGGGTCTTCGCGACGGTGTCGATATGGTTTGGGGTTCTGAACCTGATTATGGGCATTTGGGGCTTGATCTGACTGGCGCCAATGGTGGGATCATTCGAATAGATTATCTTACAATTGAGGATGTAACGTATCTTTTTCATCATGACATGCTAAACACAGTCGATATCCGTGATTATGGGGCTCTGGCAAATCAGGACATCGATAACTATGACGCTTTTGTCAGCGCTGACCGTGCGGCAAAGGGGCGATCTTTGCTGGTGCCAACGGGTCAGTTCACAATAAAACGGGGACTTTCCCTATCTTCGCGTGTGATGTTTCAAGGCACGCTTGCAATGCCTAATGACGCGCCATTGGTGTTGACCAACGCATATGAATATCAAAATTATGTCGATGCTTTTGGTTCAGAGGAGCTCGCTCTCAAAAAAGCTATACAGGCTCTATTTAACAACAGCGAATATGACTCACTCGATTTGGGTGGAAAATCTGTCGCGCTCAGTGCGCCTTTGGACGTGCATGCTTCAGTTGCCAATCGAGACGATCATTTGCAACGTCGAGTGATCAAAAATGGTCAAATTTATTCAACAGGAGATATCAACTGGGAAACCGACACATGGACGTCCCGCGCCACATATAGCGCTTCTGACCCACGTAAGCTTTCAGATGTCAGCGCAATTGCAAGTATCGCGGTCGGATCCTTGGTAGAAGGCCAAGGCGTCGGGCGGGAAGTCTATGTGACCTCCGTCAACACCCAAGCAAAGCAACTCACGTTGTCGGAGGACTTGTTTGATGCAGATGGCACCCAGAATTTCACGTTCCGTCGATTTAAATATCTTCTCGATTTCAGCGGGTTTGAAAAGATCAGCAAACTGACACTGCAAAACATTGAATTCCAGTGTAATTCATCCGCCAGCGCAGTCATGATGGCAAAGACCGGCTATCTGTTCCATGTAAAGGATTGTTTTTTCCAACGCCCCAAAGATCGTGGAATTACCTCCATTGGAACCGGCTGTCAGGGGATGCTGATTGACAGATGTAATTTCCAATCAGCTGAAGCAAATGAAAAGGCGCAAGACCGTGTCAGCATTGCCATCAATGCCAATTCGAATGATGTGAAACTACGCGAAAACTGGGCGGCCCATTTCCGCCATTTTGCAGTCCTAAGCGGATCGAACAATATCGTAACCGGCAACCATTTTTATCAAGGAGATTCTGTATTAAATGGAATCCGAGTTGCAGGACTTGTTTTGACCAAAGGAAATACCGCCACAACAGTGGTTGGCAATTATATCGATAATTGCTTTGTTGAGTGGACAAATGAACATGAGGCCGAACCTACATTTACAAGCGGGTTTGGTTTTTCCTCTCTCTCTGTGAGCGACAATGTTTTCCTCAGCGGAGCAGTTGCCGCGTGGTTTTCCTACATTGTTGTAAAACCCTTCGGTGCGCGCCACAGTGTGTCAAACTTGACAGTAAACGGAAATAATTTTCGCTCAATCAACGGGGTCATAAATCACATCGAACGGGTTGATACATCTTACGCAGATATTGATCGAAGTAAGCTACGAAATATTCAGTTTTTGGGAAATAATTTTAACAATATCTCCACGCAAACCGAAAACCCGTTGATTGTCACGCATAACCAGAACACTGCCTCTTCTGTTTGGACTGTTTCCTCAGACAGTCGTCTGCCATTTTCAGGATATGCAACGACAGTGACTGGGATGGTCGCCGAAAATGCCATCCGAACCAGCTCAAATAATACGACCTATACGATGCCTTATACAGAAACTGAAAAAGGGTCATCAAAAGACCAAATACATGTGCGTTGGTCAACCTCTGTAAAAGGAAAGATTCATCTGACTATGCGATGTGACTGAAAGCTCTATCATGGCTGGTCATAAGGATCAGACCGTTCTATAGCATTTTATTAAAGTTAAAGGACGGGAACCATGACAGATGTAGAAACACTTCACCAGCTGGTGTTTCAGAAAACCGCTGCACGGGGACAGGCTTTGTCGAAGCTGGGATATTTCTGTACACCGTTTCGCCCTGAAAATGGCCCTTTCCACGACAAAGTAATCAAGGTTTATCAGGCTCAGCGCAACCACGAAACACTTAAATCATTGGTCCATGCGCATGATGATTATGTGCAGGTTTTGCGTAAACTTGGCGTAACTGTTCCCAAAACAGTAATCCATCTTTTGCCGCATGGGCCGAAGTTTGTTCCTGTCATCGTTCAAGATGCACTTGAAACAAAATACATGATGCGCAGCCAAATGATTGTAGCTGACCTTCCGCGTGCGTTGGCTTTGATGGATGCCGCAGGTGAAGTGATTGCTAGATTTTGGAATGGTCTGACGAAAGAGGATGGACGTGTCGGATTTCACCCATCCATTCGGAATTTCGCGGTAATCAATAATGAGGCCGTGTTTTTTGACAGTTTCCCCCCGCTCATCCATTACACACATGCAGAGATGGGCAAAGTTCTCCTGCTGTTTTCAGAAAGTCGGTTGATCCGACTTATTGGACCTCTAGTTCCCCAAAAGC
>WTIQ01000057.1 GCA_011525185.1 Paracoccaceae bacterium
CTAATAGACAATACTGGCAGCGCGTAAACATCTATCCGGCCATCTTGCAGCAGCTTAGTGCCTGATTGGGGGTCTGGAACCACAACAATATTGGCGCGATCTACGCCAGCCTCAATCGCAAGCTTTTCCTCGGTCCCACCACCGACAACACCAATTGTTGCACCGCTGGAAGCAACATCTGCAAAAGACTTCAAGTTCAGTGGGTTACCAGCTTTGATCATAAAACTTTCAGCGTCACATAGGTCAGGCTGTGAGAACAAAACTGCCTCGCAGCGCTCCGGCTTAATGAACAAACCAGCGGCGACCATATCAAAGCGGCGTGCTTGCACGCCGGGTATCATCGCGCCATATTCCGACACAGAGGCAACTACATCCTTCACGCCCATCTTGTTCAACACAGCGCGCGCCAGGTCAGGGGCCGCGCCTGAAACTTCACCACCTGTTGTCACTATTGTCCATGGTGGCTCGTTCGCGATTGCGATGCGGGCGAAGCCTTGCTCTTTCAGTTGTTCAAGATCAGCAGCGACTGCGGGCGTGCCTGTGACCCCCACCAAGCCAGCAGCCAGTACGACTGCAGCGATTGCATATTTCATTGGTTCCATTGTCAGTTACTCCATTTTCTGTTGGTTTACCGATGCCTTTGCGGCTCGGTCAGTTTGTATGGTCACACACGGTGACCAGCGGCGATGACCTTGCGCAGGAATGCTTGGGTACGCTCCTCTTTCGGGTCGGAAAAAATTAGATCAGGCGGACCGGACTCAACAATCTTGCCACTATCAAAGAACAGCACACGATCCGCAAAATCACGGGCGAAGCTGATCTCATGAGTGACCAGCAGCATGGTCATGTCTGTCTCTGCTCCCAGCTTGCGCATCACGTTAAGAACTTCTTCGACCAGCTCTGGATCAAGCGCCGAGGTAACTTCATCAAACAACATGATCTTTGGTTTAAGAGCCAGCGCCCGGGCAATTGCCACACGCTGTTTTTGACCGCCCGACAATTGCGCTGGTTTCTGTGCTGCCTTGTCAGACATACCTACCATTTCAAGCATTTCCATCGCTTTGACGTTGGCCTGCGGCTTTGAAAGACCTTTAGTTAGGATTAGGGCAAGCGCAACGTTTTCCAGCACAGTCTTGTGCGGAAATAAATTGAACAGTTGAAAGACCATGCCAATTTTAGCGCGCATTTTGTGCAGATGGGCCTCATCCGCAGCAATCAGTTCACCATTCTTGGGCATATGCCACAGCGGCTCTCCATCGATGCGGATCATACCACTTTTGATTGTCTCCAACGTCATCAAAATGCGCAGGATTGTGGTCTTGCCAGACCCTGACGGACCTATCAATGCCAATTTTTCTCCCGGTGCTACGTCGAAACTGAGGTCCTTTAGAACCTCAAGCGCCCCAAATGATTTTGAGACACTGTCAACAGTGATAATTGGCGTATGCACTGAGATCCTCTCCTAATGTTAAAATCGTAGAAAAATGGGCAGACAAAACCTATCATGTCAATTAAAATATTAAATCATGACAATTCGTTCAGGAATTACATCTCTTGCAAAGACGGTTCACGCTGCATCAGAAACAATTGGCGGACTTTTGTTAGGCCCTGTAAAAGCTCTGTTTCTGACACACCACCAAGGCAAATTCTAACGGCGGCCTCATGTGAAGTGTCGCCAATACTAAAAGGCGCGCCGGGGGCAACGGCCACGCCAGATTGATGGGCTGCGGAAACAAATGTAGTTTCATCACGTTCAAATAGAGGCAGCCACACGTGTAGTCCCGTCGTGCTTTTTAAAGTAGGTAAGCCTTGCAAACAGGCATCTGCAATCTCGTTTCGCTTGCAAATTGCCTCTATCTGCCAATTAACCAAAGCCTGCGCCGTGCCATCCTCTATCCAGCGAGATGCAATTTCGACCATCATCGACGTGGCCATCCAATTGGTTACCAGATGCCTGTTACGCGCGCTGCCTGAAAGAGCGTCAGGCACCACAAGATATCCCACCCTCAACCCAGGCATCACACACTTGGTCAACGAGGTGAAATAAAACGTGCGTTCGGGCGCGAGCATCGCAAATGACATAGGCCGTTCAGGTTGTAGCGGTCCCCAAGCGTCACTTTCGATGATGAAAACATCATGCTGACGAGCGATTCGGACCAACTCTTGACGGCGCGCAACTGACATAACGCTCAAGTGTGGACCCAAACCTGTTGGCATCAGATAAAGCACTCTTACTGTTTGGTCTGCACAGGCAGCCTGAAAAGCCTCCGGGTTAACTCCATAGTTGTCCGTCTCTAGCCCGGCTAGACGAAGGCCTAAATATCGCGCAAGTGGATTGAGTGTATGATGGCCAATTTTTTCGGTAACGACCAGATCTCCAGGATTGGTCACAGCCATCAACGCAACCGTCATCGCAGAAGTATTGCCATTGGTGATCAGAACTGATTGCCCGCGTAAATCCACGCCACAGAATTTGAGCCACTTCCGCCCAGTTAACTCATAGGTATGCGTGGAGCTCACCGGACGAAAAGAATGTACAACTTGAGCAGGAAGATTTTCGGTAAGCGTCAACAATGCATTGCGCATGTGATTCACGTGTATTTGATCCCCCACAGGCTTTAGAATGGACAAATCGATCAATTTACTGCGGTCTTCCTCGGGCAAATAGAAATGCGGTGATTTACCTTCCGCAAGCTCGCCGGTTACAAATGTACCGTTTCCAACCTGACCCGAGATCATACCAATTCGGATCAATTCATCGTAGGCCCGGCTGACAGTTTGTACGCTGATCCCAAGCTCGAATCCCAAATCTCGATGAGTGGGCAAACGATCACCACCCGTCAATTCACCAGCGCGTATCGCTCTTAAAATCACAGACGCGAGAGACAAGTAGATCGGGCGTTTCAATTCGTGTTTCTGGGGTGGCCAAATTTTCATAGTTTAGTAATGAACGCGGAACCAATGCAAGGCAAGCCCTATGCGAGCGCGATATCTTAAAGAAAAACACACTAAAAGTATCTACGAACTTATTGCATATGCTCCACCCAAGGCTTCCTGCCG
>WTIQ01000114.1 GCA_011525185.1 Paracoccaceae bacterium
CCTTCACAGTCAGTGTCAAATTGTCCAAAACGTGAATTTGGCTTTCTCTTCCTCTGTTATAACTTTTGCTTAGACTGCGTAGTTCAAGGAGGGAGTTATTCATATCTCAATGCCTCAACTGGATTGAGACGCGCAGCGCGGCGCGCGGGGAAGATGGTGACAAGGAAGCTTAGAAACAGCGAGAGCGTAACCGCAAAAACAACGTCCCCTAAACGCAATTCAGCGGGTATGGAATAAATACCGCGAATTGAGGGGTCCCAAACATCCCCCCCTGAAATAACATTTACAAAGGCGAAAATGGGATCAACATAAATCGCAAAGAGACAGCCCAAAATCGTTCCAGCGGCTGTTCCTATGATGCCCGTGAATGCCCCGCAGATAAAAAAGACACGCAAAACAGACCCCTCACTGAGACCCATTGTGCGCAAAATACCGATATCGCGCACTTTATTTTTTACCAACATAATCAAGCCAGAGACAATATTCATCGTCGCAACCAAGATCAGAATACCCATGATAATAAGCATTACATTATCTTCGATTTCTAAAGCACGGAGATAGTTGCCCGAGGCATCTTTCCACGTCCAAAGCTGAGCACGCGTTCCAGCAGCCGCGAATAGAGCTTCGCTAAAGCTTTCGATCGCTTCTGGATTGTCGACCATTACTTCGATTTCATCTGCGGCATCTTCGCGATTGAAATAGGATTGTGCTTCTGCAAACGGCATATAGACACGGGTTTTGTCTATGTCATATCGTCCAGCCGTGAAGATATAAGTCACTGTATAGGATTTGACCCTTGGGCTCGTCCCGAATGCAGTCTTGAGGCCATCTGGTGAAATGAGTTTTACAGTGTCGCCAATCGTTGCATTCAGTGCTCGTGCAACACCTGAACCAATTGCAATCCCTTGAGTATAATTTGATATATCTCCCAACGCACGTTCTGGATTTGCGATGCTTGGTAAGCTGAGGAGATTTTCCTCTGATAACCCCAAGACCTGTACCCCAGCTCGATTCCCGCCATAGCTGATCATTACTTGGCTTTTAATCAGTGGCGCAGCGCGAGTGACGCCTGATATGACCTCAATCGCTTTTGCCATTTCACTATAGTTATAAATTTTACGATCCATACGCCCAAAATCATTGGTTGTGGGAACCTGATACACCGTGACATGGGCGTTTGCCCCGAGAATGGTGCCAACAAACTCGGTTCTAAATCCCGTTCTCACAGCTAAGGTTGCAATCAGAGCAAAGACAGCAAGGGTTATTCCGATGAAACTGATCCAAGTCATCACGCTGACGCCACCATCTGCACGCCTTGCACGCAGATAGCGCCAAGCAATCATCCATTCAAAAGATGAAAACGGAGTTGTTTTTCGAGACACAACGAATCCTGTTTGTTTGTCCTTAAGTGAGACTCTACACTCCAGAGGTCAAGTCAAAACGCAAATAGAGTTCAGGCAAATTATTGCCATTGCGAAGCTTGGGCATGGGAGTAAGCCCTGAAAAAATTCTGGGAATAATGTTTAAGTCCTTCGCTGCTTTTGGATGTGCGAGGCATTTGTCTTTCAAATATCTCCGCGTTGAATGCTTTTGCGGTAAATTAGAATAATAAAACGCGATCGTTCTATTCACGTTTCTTCGTTTAAGGTGTCTGCAAAGCTTCTTGCATGCGGGACGAAATTCATTTTTAGTCATGTCCATGACTGAGATACGATACACCAAATTGTTAGAGACATTGCCTGCAACGGTTCCCTTTGTGGGTCCAGAAACGCAGGAACGGGCACGCGGCGAGATTTTTTCAGCGCGCCTTGGAGCAAATGAAAGTGTCTTTGGGCCGTCACCCAAAGCGATTGCAGCAATGGTTCAGTCTGCCTCTGATATTTGGAAATATGGCGATCCAACAAGTCATGACTTGCGCAATGCCTTATCAGCACGTTTGGGTGTTTGCAGTGAGAATATCGTAATTGGTGAGGGCATTGATGGTTTACTGGGGTATCTGGCGCGCATGCTTGTTGAGGAGGGCGATACGGTAGTTACCTCTGATGGCGCTTATCCAACGTTCAATTATCATGTGGCGGGCTTTGGTGGTCGGCTCATAAAAGTGCCCTACAAGCAAGACCATGAGGACCTCGATGCTCTGCTACAGGCGGTAAAAGAGCATGATGCAAAGCTTGTTTATCTCGCCAATCCCGATAATCCGATGGGGACATATCATGATGCAACAGCGATTGAAGCCTTTATAGAGGCACTGCCTAAAACTTGTCTTCTTGCCTTTGATGAAGCCTATGTTGAGTTTGCGCCAGAAGAAGCATCGCCAAAGAGTGACAAAATTTGGCCCAATGTTGTGCGCTTTCGCACCTTTTCCAAAGGATATGGAATGGCAGGGGCACGTGTTGGGTATGCCTTTGCTCCCAGAGATATCATTCGTGAATTTGAAAAAATACGAAATCATTTTGGAATGAACCGCGCAGCTCAGGCGGGGGCGCTCGCAGCGCTGGAGGATAACGAATGGTTGCATGCCGTGCGCAAAAATGTCTCCAAGGCGCGGGACCGTATCGGAGAAATTGCCCGTAACAATGGTCTCGACGTGATCTCATCGGCAACAAATTTTGTAACGATTGATTGTGGTCGAGAGGGGGCCTTTGCCAAGGCGGTCTTGGATCAGCTCATCAGTCACGGGATTTTTGTCCGTATGCCCTTTGTTGCCCCGCAAAATCGCTGCATCCGCGTGAGCGTTGGTACAGAAAAAGATCTCGACCTCTTTGAAACGGTTCTCCCCCAAGCGCTTGCCACGGCTCGATCAGAGCAGGGCTGAGGCGATTTTAACAGCGGCGGCTTCACTCGCACCCGCGCCATGTTTGATGCCAAGGGATTTCAAACCTGCATCAATTGTTCCGATAAGACCCATAATCGTATGGGCGTTCACGTGGCCCATATGACCGATGCGGAAAAAACCGTCTGCATTCGGATCATCCTCTGAGTTCATTCCAAGACCGATGCCAAGCGTGAGACCCGCGTTGTGCTCTGTCCAGCGGCGCAATCGTGTTGCATCGGGCTTATTCAACGACAGCGCGGTAACGGCACAGCTTCGGTGCGCAGGATCTGTGATATTCATACGCATCGTGCCTCCATCACTGCCCCAGCAGTCAATAGCCGCCCAAAGAGCTTCCGCAAGACTGCGATGACGTGCAAAGACATTGTTTAGGCCCTCTGCCTTTATCATGTCCAAAGCCTGTCTGAGGCCATAGATATGATGCGTCGGCGCTGTACCACAGAAATATTGGTAATACCCTTCGGGTTCGATACGAGGGAGCCAATCCCAATAGGAGCTGACGCGGCTCAGTGTTTTTTGTGCCTCTTTCGCCTTGTCACTGAAATAGACAAACGAAAGCCCCGCAGGGACCATTAAACCCTTTTGGCACCCTGCAACCATGACATCAACGCCCCATGCGTCCATCTGAAAATCGTCACACCCGAGCGAGGCAATACAATCTGCTGCGAGAACGGCGGGATGGTTACAGGCGTCCAGAGCTGCCCGCACAGAAGCCACATCATTTTTGACAGACGTGGATGTGTCCACATGCGTTGTTAGGACAGCCTTAATTTTGTGATCTTTATCTCGGCGTAAGGCCTCTTCGATACGCCCGGCCTCCAGCGGTGCCTTCAGTCCAAAATCGATGATTTCGGTTTGCAGGCCCAAGCGGTCCGCCATTTCTGCCCAGCCATGCCCAAAGCGTCCTGTTGCGATGATCAGAAGGGTATCGCCAGCCTCTGCCATGTTTGCCAGCGCGGCTTCCCATGCGCCGTGACCATTGGCGATGTAGATCGCCACATTCTGTGTGGTCTGTGCAACATACTTCAAATCGGGGAAAAGACTTTCAGTGGTTTCAATGAGTTCTCCCTCATAAATATTGGGAGAAGCGCGGTGCATTGTTTGAAGCACTTCGTCGGGAATTACGGAGGGGCCAGGAATGGCCAAATAGGATCTTCCAAATCTGAGCGACATGACAAAATCTCCTTACTATCGCGCCAACCTATTCTTTTTCATCGCAAGGTCAATCACACAAGACGCCTTGTCAGGCGAAATCAGACCCTCTAAACGAGAAGTTCAATTCATCGGGCAGGTCCATGTTCAGAAAACTCTACAATCGGCTTGAGGCTTGGGATAGCCAACTGCGACGCTCTTTTGGCAAAGATCTCGAAACACCATCAGGACGGTTTTGGGCGCGCGTTCATTACCATGCGTTCGACCATGCCTTTTTGCGCGTTTTCTGGACCAATTACAAAGAAATTGCGCCCAGTGTCTTTCGCTCAAATCAGCCCACAGAAGCGCGTTTTAAGCGCTATCATAAACGGGGGCTGAAGTCGGTTTTGAACCTGCGGGGTAAGGATGAGTTTTCCTTTTATCTCTATGAGGAAAACATATGCAAAGCTTTGGGCATGTCTTTGACCAGTTACAAGTTAAACGCACGCTATGCGCCTGGGATACAAGATATTATCAACATCATTGATCTTCTTGGAACGCTCGAAAAGCCGTTTTTATTTCATTGCAAATCAGGTGCGGATCGTGCGGGCTTGGTCTCCGCACTTTATGCGATGCACTTTTTAGGGCAATCGCCGAAAGACGCGCTAAAACAACTCACCTTTCGTCATGTGCATCTCGATTTCACAGCCACAGGTGTTCTTGACTATTTCATGTGGGCCTATGAAGCACGGATTGAAGAGAGTGATATTTCCTTTCTCGATTGGGTGAAAACAGAATATGATCCAGAGACATTGCAGTCCTGCTTTAACGCCCGCAAACCCGTCGATGAGGCGCTTGTCCTCATGAAAACCAAAGTCCAAGAGTGTGCTAAGACCTGAAAGGGGCCAAGAATGGTTCATGTTGCAATCTCCGATATTTTTGAGACCAGCCAAAAGGCATTAGAAAAGCATGGCGCAAAAGCATGGATCGCAGCCCATGTTGCGGATGCTGTGGCGAAATCTGAAAGCGTGGGCAATCGGATTTGTGGGCTTTATTATTTGGAAAGCTACTGCCTCCAATTACAAAGCGGTCGTGTCAACGGTGATGTTGAGCCATTGGTGACGCAGCCCCGTGAGGCGCTTGTTCATGTAGATTCCCGATATGGATTTGCACAGCCCGCCTTTGCGCGGGGATTGCCCTTGGCGATTGAAACAGCACAAAAATTGGGCGTCTCAACCTTGTCCATCAGTCATGCGCACACCTGTACTTCGCTCGGTTATTTTACCGAGCAGATTGCAAGAGGGGGATGCATTGGGTTTGGTCTGACCAACGCTTCGCCGATTGTGGCAGCACCTGGCGGAAAGACACGGATCATAGGGACCAACCCGATTGCCTTTTCTGTTCCCGATGAAAATGGCGGGATTGCCATGCAATTTGACCAATCTACCACCACAGTGGCGTTGGGCAAAATAACAATGGCCAAAGCGGCGGGTGAGAGCATTCCCGAAGGCTGGGCCATCGATAAAGAGGGCAATCCGACAACCGATCCCGACGCCGCATTGCAAGGCTCGCTTGTGTCGATGGGGGGATATAAGGGATGGGGGTTTGGCCTTATGGCCGAGCTCTTGGCGGCAGGTATGACGGGGGGCGTTGTCTCACGCGATGTGAAACCGCTTAAGGCCCCTGAGGGACCGCCGCATGATTTGGGACAGTACTATGTGATTATAGACCCCCAAGCGGGTGAAGCCTTTTACGAACGCATGTCACAAATTGTGGAAGCTGTCGCACTGGACCAAGGAACCCGCATACCGGGCCGCGATAAAAAGCCCATTGAGGCTGTTGAGGTTCCAGAGGTGTTGTGGAGTACGGTGCAGCAACTTGCCTAAACGAGGCGCTGTGTCTGTTTCAAAAATGTAAGTGCCTATGTTCAGCCAAAGTGGGTAACCCTAGATATGCATAAGGATTTGAGCGAGATTTTTGGTGGCGCAAGACTTTGCATAACACCGTTTACGTGAAGAAATAAGGCCAGCGCCTGCCTCGGCAGGCGCGTTCACTGTCTCAACTTTTTGAAATATAGGGATATTGCGGGGACTTTTCAAAGGTTTCATCAACGCATGCGCGCGCCTACCCAGGCAGCCGCGGCCCTCATTTCTAATTAAGAGTGCTTTATGCAAAAGCCTTTTTAAACAAAACGCCCCTGACAAAACCACCCTGCACCGAGAGCAGCCCCATGCGCATAAAAGAGCCAGAGGAGATCGCCTTCATGGCAGGTCACTTGCCAATAATCACGCACGCCACTGCGCCAGTTGGGATCATCAAGCCACCATTCTGGGGCAATGCGTTCTGGTCCTTGGGCGTGCTTCGTGGTTAAGATGCGCCCTCTCCATTTAAACTCGCGCGGCACTCTGCGTCCTTCCTCTGTGTGAACGATTTCGGGATGCCACAAAAGCGGTGGTCGCTTTTGTGCTGCCTTGGGCCAATCGGGAGCAGGGTCTGACCAAGCGGCCGCAAGGATTTTGAACCCTTTTTCTGGAATATGGCTGTCAGCGGGGTGATAGCGCGTGATCTGCTCAAGCCCGATGCGTCCACCAATGCGCCCTATTAAATCGTCCAAAGCGGCGCTGGGCTCTGGGGTTTGGCGCAGCTCTTGATTTAGGGCCATTTGCCCTTTGGCTTGGGTGGCGTGAATAGCTTCGGTCTCAAGGGCTTCAAGACGCATCATATCGATCCCAAAGCCCGCCTCTATCTCCTCTACCTTGATAAGAAGCACAGGGAGTAAACGCTCTGGGTTATCGCTGGGCTTGGCCAGTCCTGCGGTGATGGCGCTCATGGTACCCTCGGTGTGAAAGCACTGCAACATAAGGCGGCGTGCGCCCTGACCTTGGTCTTTCAAATGCGTGCAGAGCCGTTGGGAGAGACGCTCAATTGCGGTGCAGATGTCCTCACGCAGGCCAATGGGGTCAGGAAAACTCAGCCGTACTCCAAAATGCGGTATAGCTTTGAGAGGGGAAATGGGTTCGGGTTGGCTGCCAAGCGCTTTGTCAAGATGTTCGACAAGGGTTTTGCCAAACCGTCGCGCGAGAGCCGCGCGGGGTTGACCTGTGAGATCTCCAATATGACGCAGGCCCAAGCGGCTCAGAGTGTCCACAATGCTGGCCTCAAGGCGTAAACTCGCAACGGGAAGGGATTTGATAGCACTATGTGTTTTGCCAGGTGCTGCGATATTGTTTTGTGATGCTCCGCGTGCCATGTGACGCGGTGCGGCGCCCCCCCGTTCCCAATGGCGCCGTTTGACCGCACGCGCCCGTGTGGCGCGGGCCTCTTGGTCAATAGCGTCTCCTGAATGGAGGGGCGTGGCACTCTGCGCCACATAACGTGCTAAGGCCCAAGCCGCCCCTGCGGTATCGGCAAGCCCCGTTTGCACAGAGATGCCAAGATCACGGGTTTCACTTTCGATATGCTCAAGGAGGGCCTCTTCGCCCCCAAAAAGATGCGAACAGCCTGTGATATCCAGCAATAAACTATCGGGGGGTTCGAGACTAATCCAAGGGGTAAATTTCCCGCTCCATCGCGCAAGGCCACGTAAAAAGAGCGCTTCGGCCTGTTCGTTTTGCAGGCGCGTCACCAAATTTGGGCAAATGGCCTGTGCATCTCTGATCGGTTGATCCCTATATAATCCCGCAGCGCTGGCTTCTTGCGACAGAGAGGAGAGCACCTGCATCTGACCCAAATCTTTGACCACAGCAAAGGGTCCGACCTCTCTCATGCGACCCTGTCGCAGAAGACGTTCGGCCCCAAGTCGGGGAAACCAGAGAGAGAGGATACGGCGGTTTGGCATGAGTCACATTTTTTGTTCTCTTTTTGTTCTCAAAAATATCAAAATGAGTCAATTCCTAAAAATGCGACGAAAGACGCACTGTAAATTTGCCTGCAAACTTTTTAAACCTGCTATGCTAATTCGCACTCTTAAGACCTCAGAGGACCGTCATGAAAGTATTTAATCTTGCCCTTGTGATTACAGCATTCACTGCGCTTGCCACTGCCAGCTTTGCAGAGGGAGATCCAGAGAAGGGGAAAAAAACCTTTCGCAAATGTAAGTCCTGTCATGCGGTCGATGACGGTAAAAACAAAGTTGGCCCGCATCTCTTTGGGATATATGGGCGTGAAGCAGGTGCAGTTGAGGGGTTCAAATACTCAAAAGCACTGAAAGAGGCAGGCATTGTTTGGAATTCAGAGACGTTAAACGGGTATCTGGAAAATCCCAAAAAATACCTCAAAGGGACCAAAATGTCCTTTGCGGGTCTAAAAAAGCAATCACAACGGGATGATGTGATCGCCTATCTTAAGCAACAAAAATAAGGTCTGGGCTTTATTCTGCCTAATGCACGCATCGCATTAAAAAACATAATATAGCGCAAATTAAAATTGCACTTCCTGAGCTGAAGCTTAAGGTTTTTAACCATTGATGACTTCAAGAACATGGATGTGACATCTGATTAATTTGAAAACACAAGATGCTATTGATGTCAGCGATGATGTGGTCAAATCACGTTTTTTTAAAAGTCGTACGGTGATTGTTGCAGGTGAAATCAATCACACTTTGGCTGAAAAGACAGTTAAGCATCTGATTGCCTTATCCGAAGACAGTGATGATCCAATCAACATGTTTATCAGTTCACCTGGTGGACATGTGGAGTCAGGCGATATGGTGCATGATATGATCCGCTTCATCCGTCCAAAGGTACGCACAATTGGAAGCGGCTGGGTGGCTAGTGCTGGGGCTTTGATCTATGTTGGGGCACAGAAAGAGAACCGGTATTGCTTACCAAACACGCGCTTTTTGTTGCATCAACCCAGCGGTGGAATTGGAGGACAGGCCAGCGATATGGAGATACAAGCAGAGCAAATTCGTCAGATGCGGGCACGATTTGATCATCTGTTTTCAGAGGCAACGGGACAGAGCAAAGCTCAAATCGCCCAAGATACACAGCGTGATTTTTGGCTTACAACTGACGCGGCGATCCGCTATGGCCTTGTGCATAAGGTCATAGAGAGGATTGACGAGCTTGAGCAAGGATGACACCCAACGGATAAGACTAAGAGAGGTGAGCCCTGACGATACGGAGGCTCTTTGGGACATTCTCGAGCCCACTTTTCGTCGGGGTGACACTTACACAATTGACCCGATGATCTCGAAACAAGAGGCCATCGCGTATTGGACATCCAGTGATAAAAGCACGTTTCTGGCACGTCTTCATGAAAAAAATGTGGGGACATATTACATCCGTCCAAATCAATCGGGGCGGGGCAATCATGTTTGTAACTGCGGTTTTATCACACATCCCAAAGCCCGTGGGCTAGGGGTGGCGCGGCAGATGCTTGAACATGCTTTGAAAAAGGCCAAAGCCACAGGCTATCATGCCATGCAATTCAACTTTGTCGTCTCAACAAATACGCGTGCCGTTGATATCTGGAAAACATATGGCTTTGATATTGTTGGCACTCTGCCAGAAGCGTTTGATCACCCTGCTCTTGGACTTGTGGATGCCTATGTCATGTATAAAACCTTGTAAGCACAAGGCAGGTTCTTACATGTTACATGAGCTTCGGTGGTGTAGGTAAGAGACATGCGATTTTTTACACAACGTAGACATTTTTCTGATCTTTCAGAACGAGAAGTGCTGGCCCTTGCCATTTTCTCGGAAGAGGACGATGCGCGTATTTACCAAACCTTTGCCGCGCATTTGAGCGCTGATTATCCAGCATCGGCTGCCATTTTTGAGGATATGGCAAAAGAGGAAAACACCCATCGCCAGCGCTTGCTTGATCTGTTTCAGGCGCGGTTTGGGGATCATATCCCACTAATCCGACGTGAGCATGTCGCGGGTTTTTACTCGCGTCGCCCCGTATGGTTGTCCAAGACGCTGAGCTTGGAGAAAATACGCGCTGAAGCGGCCATGATGGAGCGCACGGCTGCGGCCTTTTACAGAAGGGCCGCTGCGCAAAGTAGCGATGTTAAAACCCGCAAATTACTCGGCGATTTGGCACTGATTGAGGCAGGTCATGAACAACATGCGCAGAGCCTTGTGGATATCCATTTAGATGAAAGCGCACGCTCTGAGGAGGATTTGCACAAACGAAAGCAATTCATCCTTACATGGGTTCAGCCAGGTGTTGCGGGTTTGATGGATGGCTCCGTGTCCACCCTTGCGCCAATTTTTGCAACGGCCTTTGCCACTCAAGATCCATCAACAACGTTTCTTGTGGGTCTTGCAGCCTCACTTGGGGCTGGGATCTCGATGGGATTTACCGAAGCGGCCTCGGATGATGGGCAGCTTTCGGGGCGCGGCTCTCCCCTTAAACGGGGAATAGCCGCAGGGGTGATGACGACGCTTGGAGGCTTGGGGCATGCACTGCCTTATCTGATTAATGATATTCAAACGGCCAATATCGTTGCCTTTGTTGTTGTGTTCTTTGAGCTTTGGGCAATCGCGTTTATTCAAAACAAATATATGGAAACCCCATTTTTACGCGCCACGTTGCAAGTGGTGATTGGCGGTGCGTTGGTCTTTGCCACGGGAATATGGATTGGTAGTTCCTGAGTTTTATCGTTTTGAGGTTTTTCTTGTTGACCTGAAAGTGTACTCCGCTATTGCCGAGCTATGATTGAAATTTTTCTCAAAACTTTACCATTTTTTACGATCATCGGGATCGGGTTCGTCTCGGCCTGGCGGGGCTTTTTTAGCTCTGAAGCAACGGTTTATTTGACGAAATTTGTTTTTTATTTCGCGCTTTCTGCCATGTTATTTCGGTTCTCCGCACGACTTGATCTGAGCGCTGTGTTTAGCTGGGACTTTGTCTTTGCCTATCTCAGTGCCTCTCTCTTGTTATACGCAGCCTTATTTGCGCTCTCAATGGGACAGGGTACGCCCGTGTCAGAAGCCGCCGTTGAGGCTCAGTGTAGTGTGATTGGCAACGTGGGGTTCTTGGGCTTGCCGATGCTTGCCATGTTGATGGGAGCTGAGGCGGTTGGGTATGTGATGATTGTTTTGGCCATTGACCTTATCGTCTTTGGCTCTTTAATCGTTGCGTTCATTGTGTGGTCGCGTGAGCAGACAATGCAGATCACAATTGTTATAACGCTTTTAGCAGGACTGCTCCGTAATCCCATGATTGTTGCCATTTGCGCAGGATTGTTGTGGACATTTTTTGACATTCCAATGCCTGATCCCCTTTGGGATTTAGTGACGCTTTTGGGGGCTGCAGCAACGCCCTGCGCCCTTTTTGCAATTGGTGCCTCACTGGCTGAAAAAACGACAGAGCGGGCACGTGTTGCCTTTGGGCTATCGTTTGCAAAATTGGTTCTACATCCCGCCGCTGTTGCCTTTTCGGCGCTTTGGCTATTTGAGCTACCTCCGTATCCTGCGGCGGTGATGATTGTAGCCTCTGCTTTGCCGGTCGCGGGAAATATTTATATTCTAGCCCAGCATTACGGGGTCGCACCGCAACGCGTATCAGCTTCTATTCTCGTTTCCACGGCCTTAAGCATTGTGACCGTCACGGGTATCATGGCTCTTGTAGAACCGCTGGCCTCATTTTAGCCAGTTTGGGTCAGAGTTGCCTCAATGTGCTTTCGCCTTGCGTTTATCTAGGACTCTAAGGTAGCCACTTTAAGAATATTAGATGAGACTGTGAAGGACTATCATGGAAATTGTGTCTGAAAATAAATGTTATGATGGTGTGCAAGGCGTCTACACCCATCGATCTGAGGCCTGTCAGGGTGACATGACCTTTGGCCTCTTTCTGCCACAAGAGGCGCAACATACTTCGGTCCCCGTTTTGTGGTAT
>WTIQ01000151.1 GCA_011525185.1 Paracoccaceae bacterium
CCAACCTCTGGTGCATGTGCGGGCATAGGTCCATACAGAGAGAGCCGCACTTTACATGGTGTGCGCGGCTTAGAAATGCGTCCCAAGCTTAACTGATCTAAAGTCAGGCGCATCGCCCCTGCACTGCTTTTGTCGATCTTAATTATGCGTCCCTCAATCTCTCCATAAAAGCGCCAACCCAAAATAGGCGCCTCAACCCGATGGGTTCGAAAAGCTGAGACGAGGACCCCCAAGCTTATACAAAATATTATGAATGCGCATAGGCTTAAGAAAATATTTTCCGACTTCAAAAATCGCGCAGCCCCAGCACATACTCCACACATGACTAAGAGGTGATCAATGCGCGGCTCCCCGGGGAGCAAAAGATAAAGAGAGATTCCACAGCCCATGAAGACGGGCATCCAATAGAACGCATGCTGTCGTTGCTCTGTAAGCGTATCGTTCAGGCTTGTGTAAAGACGATGCATGCTTGTCCTTATGCCGTGGTGCGATTAGACACAGGTCACGTTATGAGCAAAGTCTTGCAAGAAGGTTAATTCATCTATGAGCACCATTGTCACCCGTATCGCGCCCTCTCCTACGGGCTACATGCATATCGGCACGGCACGCACCGCCCTATTCAACTGGCTTTACGCACGAGGACGGGGAGGAAAATTCCTTTTGCGGATTGAAGACACGGACAAAGAACGCTCCACTAAGGAGGCAACTGAGGCGATATTTGCAGGCCTAGATTGGCTCGGGCTCGATTATGATGATGCACCTGTTTTTCAGGCAGAGCGAGCAGAGCGTCATGTCGAGGTCGCCCATCATCTACTAGAGATCGGGAAAGCCTATCGCTGCTTTGCCACACCAGAAGAGATTAGCGCGTTTCGTGAGGAGGCCCGCGCAGCTGGCCGCTCTACCAATTTTCAAAGCCCTTGGCGCGACATCCCTGAAAGCGATCATCCCAATGCCCCTTACGTTGTCCGCATAAAGGCCCCTAGACAGGGGGAAACGACAATTGAGGATCAGGTTCAAGGTCATGTTAAGATCAAGAATGAAACCCTAGACGATATGATCCTACTGCGCTCAGACGGTAGTCCAGTCTACATGCTGGCTGTTGTTGTGGATGATCATGATATGGGGGTCACGCATGTGATCCGTGGCGATGATCACCTTAATAATGCAGCGCGCCAAATGTTGATTTATGACGCAATGGACTGGCCTCTGCCAATATATGCGCATATTCCCTTGATTTATGGCCCCGACGGCAAAAAACTCTCAAAACGTCATGGGGCAACCAGTGTTGAAGAGTATAAAGCGATGGGCTATCCTGCAGTGGCTATGCGCAATTATCTTGCACGTTTGGGCTGGAGTCACGGCGATGACGAGTTTTTTGACGACAACCAAGCGCAAGAATGGTTTGATTTATCAGGCATTAACAAAGCCCCTTCACGTTTTGATTTTAAAAAGCTGCAAAATGTGTCGGGACAACACATGAAAGCCATGGATGATGCTGCACTGCTGCATGAGTTGGTGGGCTTCACTGAAATCTTCGCCACACAAGTTCAAAATGAAGAAAAACGCGACAGTCTAATCCCTGCCATATCAAGCGTGAAAAACGGCGCGAAGTCACTGCAAGAAGCCCTTGATAAAATGAGGTTTATTCTTGTTTCGCATCCATTTGACATGGATGCAAAGGCACAGGCGAGCTTGAATGAACAAGGCCTTGCTATGATCCGTTCGTTGACGCCGCAGTTGCATAATGCTAAGTGGACCCGTGAGGATTTGGAGACTCTATTTGCCACGATCACAGAAGAGTTTAGCATCGGCTTTGGAAAGCTCGCCGCACCCTTGCGTGCCGCGCTCTCTGGGCGTTCGGTTAGCCCGAGTGTTTACGATATGATGCTCATTCTAGGACGTGAGGAAACCATTTCGCGCCTCCAAGCGGTGATAGACACCAAATAAACAAGCGACGGATGATTAGGACTTTGGCCAAGGTCCTCATCCCATGCAGTACGTAAATAGAAGGGACAGGATGATGACAACTGATACGAAAACCGCCAAATTGCATCTGGACGGACAGGAGTACGAGCTGCCAATTCGCTCTCCCAGTGCTGGACCAGATGTTATTGATATTCGCAAACTTTACGCACAAGCGGGCGTTTTCACCTATGATCCTGGGTTTACCTCAACAGCGAGCTGTGACAGCACGATCACCTTCATTGATGGGGACAAGGGCGAACTGTTGCACCGCGGTTACCCGATTGACCAACTGGCTGCAAAGTCCCACTTTCTGGAGGTCTGCTATCTCCTGCTCTATAATGAACTGCCCAAGCCTGCTGAATTGGAAGATTTCGAGAGCCGTGTGACCAATCACACGATGATACACGAACAAATGATGTATCTTTTCAGGGGCTTCCGACGCGACGCTCATCCGATGGCGATTATGACAGGCGTTGTCGGGGCGATGTCTGCCTTTTATCACGACAGTACAGATATTCACGATCCTTGGCAGCGCGAAGTTGCCTCGATCCGGATGATCGCCAAAATGCCAACAATCGCGGCAATGGCCTTAAAATACACAATCGGCCAACCATTTATGTATCCGCGCAATGATCTGGACTATTCCTCCAACTTTTTGCGCATGTGCTTTGCTGTTCCTGCCGAAGACTATGAGGTCAACCCGATCCTCAGCCGCGCGATGGACCGTATCTTTACCCTACACGCCGATCACGAACAAAACGCCTCCACATCGACTGTGCGCCTTGCCTCTAGTTCCGGTGCGAACCCATTCGCGTGTATCGCAGCAGGTATCGCATGTCTTTGGGGCCCTGCCCACGGCGGGGCGAACCAGGCTTGTCTGGAGATGTTGCGTGAGATTGGTTCTGTAGATCGCATCCCGGAATTCATCGAGCGCGCAAAAGACAAGAACGATCCATTCCGCCTGATGGGCTTTGGTCACCGCGTCTACAAGAACTTCGACCCGCGCGCGAAGGTTATGAAGCAGTCCGCGGACGAAGTTCTTGACCTTCTCGGCATCGAGAACAACCCGACGCTGCAGGTTGCAAAG
>WTIQ01000338.1 GCA_011525185.1 Paracoccaceae bacterium
GATTAATTATGTTGAACATTACGGCCTGACCCGCAAACATTTGGGTGGGGGCAAATACGAGCATGTGAAACCCCATCATTCTTGGAATGCAGGCCATACGGCGACCAACTGGCTTTTGATCAATCTCCAACGCCATTCGGATCATCATTATAAACCAGGGCGCGCCTATCCGCTGTTACAGACTTACCCCGCCTCAGAAGCACCGCAGCTTCCCTTCGGCTATGCAATCATGGCTTGGACGGCTGTTTTCCCTACACTCTGGCGCCGCTTGATGAACCCTAAAGTGCGCAAATGGCGTGAGATGTATTACCCAGAAATTCAAGACTGGAGCGCCTATAATAAAGCGCGCAATCCAATATCAGCAAAGTACTAAAGCATGTTCAGCCAAAGTGTTCACTGGTTTGGTGGTTCGGAGGCGCGACAGATCAATTCATTAGCCAAAATTACGGATATGGCTAAGAGAAAATCCTTTACGGTCTTGCAATGCAAAGCCTTTCACCATGTGTCCGCTTAGATAGACATATGGTGCGCTCTTCGAATGTTGATTGAAAACAATGCTACTGAAGGCTCCACCAATCTCTCCTAGTTCTTTTCTATGCGGCACGCAGCCTACAATACTCTTACGCAAAGGTTAATTGTGCGCACGCGGGCCTAGGCAACTGGCAAGGGCTGCCTCTTCTCAATTGCACAGCGTCATTTGGCATCTCATGCCAACGCTTTTGTACAAAAAAGAGGTCTCACCGTGTCGAAAGAATCTCCGTCTCATTCACTTCTATCTATCCTGCCGTTTTGGAGTTCGCTACTTTTGCTGCCTGTGATGTTCTACGCCGCTGTCACAGGCGGTTGGTCATTTTTATGGGTGATTATCCTGTGCTGGGGATTGTTTTCGGTTTTGGATGTTGTGCTTGGGATCAATCCAGTGAATCATAACCCAAATACTGAAGAGAAAGACCTTATTGGGTACACGCTTGTCACACTGATCTGGCCCCCTCTACACTTTATTACTTTGTTTGGATTGCTTTGGTATGTTGGGCAGTCAAGCCATACGTTTGCGGAAAAGGTTGGTCTCTTTTACGCTGTAGGTATCCTAGGAGGCGTAATTGGGATCAATTATTCCCATGAGTTGATGCATCGCTCAGACAGGTTACGCCGACACCTTGCAGATGGACTTTTGGCAATGGTCCTTTATTCGCATTTCCGCTCCGAACATTTGCTTGTCCACCACAAATACGTGGGCACTCCTAGAGACGGGGCCACGGCACGATATGGAGAGAGCTACTATGCCTTCTTTACTCGGGCCTTGGCTGGGGGCTTGCCATCGGCCTTTCACGCTGAGTGTCAAAAGCTCAAAAAAAGCAAGCGCGCTTGGTACCATATCAAAAATCCGTTTTATAAATATCTGATCCTGCAAACGATGTGTTTGGCCCTCGCTTATATGATCGGAGGAGCCGTCGGCGTCGCCCTATTCGTGTGGCAGGCCTTTATCGCCATCAATATACTAGAGATCACCAATTATATTGAACATTATGCACTCACTCGAAAATACCTTGGAAATGGACGTTATGAGCCGGTTAAACCGCACCATTCTTGGAATACGGGACTGACAGCAACAAATTGGTTTTTTATCAACCTACAACGCCATTCCGATCATCATGTCAAACCCAACAGACCCTATCCTTTGCTGCAAACGTATGACGACACTGACGCACCACAATTTAAATACGGCTATATTATTATGGGATTATCGGCCCTAATACCCCCACTCTGGAGGCATATGATAGATCCCAAAGTGCTAGTCTGGAGAGAGCGCTTTTACCCCGAAATCGAGGATTGGAGCGATTATGATAACGATGTTATTCCTCTGCCTGTCCGAGAAGGCAAACCCATACAAATGACTTCGGCATAATAGAACAGGCTAAAAAAGAGACCCGTCTTTGATAGACGGGCCTTAAGGTGTGCGGTTCTCAAGCCGCAGGCAAAACCAAATTATACATATAACATTTACAGGGAGGCTTCTCTCATCTCTGACCGTATCTGTTGACGCAAAATATCGATGGGAATGACTTTCCCTTCCCGTTTAAAGCACCAGTACGTCCAGCCATTGCAACTTGGTGCCCCTTCAAGAGCCGCACCCACCTGATGAATTGAACCTTTTACGTCGTCTCCAATCAAGGTTCCGTCTGCACGGACTTTTGCGCGGTACCTTTTGTTCATGCTATAAAGTTCTTCTCCAGGGCGCAGCATGCCGCGTTCGACCAGCTGCCCGAATGGCACACGCGGTTCGCTTCGCTTACTGGTGCTTACCTCAAGCACGGAACGATCAAATTTACGAACAGAGTCAATACGGTGTTGAGCCACCTTGCGATACGCTGCTTCACGTTCAATACCAATAAAATCGCGCCCTAGCATTTTGGCCACAGCGCCCGTCGTACCCGTCCCAAAAAACGGATCCAAGATCACATCACCCGCCTTTGTGCTGCCAACTATGACGCGATGTAGAAGGCTTTGCGGCTTTTGCGTGGGATGCGCTTTTTCGCCCTTTTCATCCTTGAGCCGCTCGTGGCCTGTGCAAATCGGTAGCAGCCAATCGCTGCGCATCTGAGTGCCCTCGTTTAAAGATTTGAGCGCCTCATAGTTAAAGGTATATTTCGCGCCCTCTGATTTGGAGGCCCAAATCATCGTTTCATGAGCATTGGTTAGACGTTTACCACGAAAATTCGGCATCGGGTTTGATTTGCGCCACACCACATCGTTTAAAATCCAAAATCCCTGATTTTGAAGGGCAGCGCCGACACGAAAGATGTTATGGTACGAGCCGATCACCCAAATCGCACCATTGGGCTTGAGAAGACGACGCGCTTCGTTCAGCCACTCATTGGTAAATCTGTCATAGGCGGCAAAAGAGGAAAACTGATCCCATTCATCATCAACAGCATCAACACGGCTATTATCTGGACGATGCAAATCGCCTTTGAGCTGTAAATTATACGGCGGATCGGCAAAGATGAGGTCAATGCTCTCCGATGG
>WTIQ01000086.1:0-2795 GCA_011525185.1 Paracoccaceae bacterium
TTATAGAGGAGGGGTCAATATCGATATGTGCCTTGACGCTGTCAGGGCTAAAGGCATCAATGCGCCCAGTTATGCGATCATCAAATCGCGCACCGATGTTGATCATCAAATCGCAGTCATGCATTGCCATATTGGCCTCGTACAGGCCATGCATCCCCAGCATGCCAAGCCAATGCTCTCCCGATGCTGGATAACTGCCCAAGCCCATCAATGTGGAGGTGATGGGAAAGCCACTTTCTGCAACAAATTCACGCAGCAAGGCGCTTGCCTCTGGGCCAGAGTTGATCACGCCGCCGCCCGTGTAAAGGATTGGTTTTGCGCTTTGCTCCAAGGCTTCGACCAACCGTAAGATTTGTTCGGGATCACCCTCTTTCTTGGGCTGATAATGTTTGACCTCGACACTTTCTTTACTCCGATACTCCGCAGAGGCAAATTGCACGTCTTTTGGAATATCAATGAGAACAGGGCCAGGACGCCCTTCGGTCGCCACATGAAAGGCCGTGTGGATTGTGTTTGAAAGTTCACTGGTGTCCTTAACCAGCCAGTTGTGCTTGGTGCAGGGGCGCGTGATGCCCACTGTGTCAGCCTCTTGGAAGGCATCGGATCCGATCATAAAGGTGGGTACCTGTCCCGTTAAAACGACAAGCGGAATTGAGTCCATCAAGGCATCGGTCAGCCCCGTCACCGCATTCGTTGCACCAGGCCCTGAGGTCACCAAAACAACACCCGGTTTTCCAGTTGAGCGGGCATAGCCCTCTGCGGCGTGAACAGCGCCTTGTTCATGCCGCACTAGAATGTGTCGGATATCGTTTTGTTCAAAAATAGCGTCATAAATAGGAAGGACAGCGCCGCCTGGATATCCAAAGACTGTGTCGACGCCCTGTTCTTTGAGGGCTTGTATCACCATTTTGGCGCCTGTCATTTGATTAGACATTTATGCATCTCCGTTATCGCGTTTGCCGAGGTGTTCTGTCTCCGCTTTGAGGTGGCTTGTGGTCATAAAAAAACCCTCGGTATTCGAGGGCGCGTGGTTCGGATAAGGTGCTCTACTAACCCACGCGCTAAAACACCACCACCACAGCTAGACCATTGAACATTTTCGGCTCTCCTATTCTGAGTAAAAAGTATTATGAGGGTCTCTTTCCAAGGTCAACAGGTAAAAGAGAGAATATTTGCCACAAAAAAGCCGCCCAGACGGGGGCGGCTTTGTCGCATTCTACTTATTTGGTGGCTCAATCTTCGACTGGCTTGTCCTCAATTGGTTCTGAGCGCTCATCTTCCAGATCGTCAGAGGCGGCTGCGCCCATATCATCAAAGAGTTCAGCAATCTCAAATTCCGCTGCGGCTTCTTCCTCCGCTGCGAGATCTTGAATGGATTTACCGCTGGCTTGAAGCTCGGCCTCTTCCACAGAACGAGCCACATTCAACACGATGGTTGCGCTCACTTCAGGATGAAGTCTCACTTCCATATCGTGCAGACCCAATTCCTTAATGGGTTTGATCAAAGCGATTTGCTTGCGGTCAATGCTAAACCCACCCTCGGTGGCCACGTCAGCGGCGTCACGTGGATTTACAGAACCGTAAAGCGCACCTGCGTCAGACGCAGAGCGAATAACAACAAATGTCTGACCATCTAAGCGGCTCGCCAAATCTTCTGCTTCTTTGCGCGTTTCAAGATTGCGCGCCTCAAGCTGCGCTTTTTGAGCTTCAAAGTTTGCAATGTTCTGCTTTGACGCCGACAAGGCTTTTCCTTGTGGCAAAAGATAATTGCGTGCAAACCCTGGTTTCACATCGACGACGTCACCCATCTGACCCAGTTTGGCAACGCGCTCCATGAGAATTACTTGCATCTCAAGTCTCCCTTATTTCACAGCGTAAGGCAGAAGCGCGAGAAAACGGGCGCGTTTGATGGCCCGAGCCAATTCGCGCTGCTTCTTTGCAGAGACTGCGGTAATACGTGATGGTACAATTTTGCCGCGTTCTGAGATGTAACGCTGCAAAAGCTTGGTGTCTTTGTAGTCGATCTTCGGTGCGTTATCGCCAGAAAAGGGGCACACTTTACGGCGACGGAAAAATGGTTTCGCTCCCATAACTATGTCTCCTTACTCTAGTCTCGTCTTTCGCGACGCTCACCGCGGTCGCGGTCGTCACGTTTTTGCATTTGAACGGATGGTCCCTCTTGGTGAGCATCCACTTTGATGGTCATTACCCGCATGACATCTTCATGCAGACGCATAAGGCGCTCCATTTCGTGCACCGCATCAGACGGCGCATCGGTGCGCATCATTGCATAATGACCTTTACGGTTTTTGTTGATTTTATAGGCCATCGTTTTGAGACCCCAATATTCGTTCTCAATAACCTTGCCACCGTTGTCTGTTAGGACTTGGCCGAAGTGCTCAATTAAGCCCTCCGCCTGTGCGCCAGAGAGATCCTGACGCGAGATAAAAACATGCTCATAAAGCGACATGTTTGCTCCAGTTCTGTCTTACACGTTTCATAGGGCAGGGATGAGTGACCGCGACTGCCCACGAGAGACCGTGCGAATACGAAATTTGCGGTCGTCGCGCTTGTGACAGAATTCCGATTAAACTGCAAGAGCCAGTCAGCATCTCTGAAATTGCCTTCGTGCCACAATTGCGGGGATGTGACTGAAATGCGCCATATTTGATCCCGAAAATGCCCCTTTTTGATCCTAATGCAGGCCGAATCTGCTGTCATACGTTAGCTCAGGTTAAGGGAATGTGTTGTGAAACAGGTAAGACAAAACGAACTGGGCAGTGCAACTGAGTATT
>WTIQ01000086.1:2895-11700 GCA_011525185.1 Paracoccaceae bacterium
CGCAAGTGTTTGGATGTTTCCCATCGCGCTGGGTGAGCTTGGTTCTTTGCTCAAGCTCGGATCGTCTGCATTATTTGGTCTTATGGGCTTTGCGTTTTGGCTACGCTAAAACAGGTAGCGCAGACGTCTGTATAACAGCTCATGTTCAAAGATGAGGGCCACGCCTGCCCAAGGGGGCAGGTAGGTGGGCTCCGATGGTGCGACTGAGTGAGTTTTTTGCGATCTTGTTTTATGATGCGGAGGTCTGTCGGTGCTGAGCTAATATATTAGTGTAATTGCCAACAAAAATCAGAATCACGCCAAGCGCCACATATATGTCTATGGTTTCCCCAAATAGGGCAAAGCCGACGTATGCAATCACGGGCAATCGTAAAAAATCAATCGGTGTTACCACTGTGGCAGGCGCTAGCGTCAATGCGGTTGTAAGCGACAAATGAGCCAGAAGCCCTGCAAGCCCTATTGCAACAACCCAAGGCAGGGCAGACCAAGACACCATCTCAATGTCGCCGTCATAGCCTGCGCACAGGATGCCAAATCCTAATTGAATGACTGTCATAAAGAACAAAATACTTAGCGTATTTGTACGCCCTGTGAGTGTTTTTGTGAACATGATGGATCCAGCAAACCCGATTGCCGAAAGAGCCGCTGCGACCAGTCCGAAATTGAGGCTGTCTGGAGCTGGCCGTGTGATAATCAGAATACCACCAAAGCCCAACACGGCCGCAATCACCCGTGGTTTTGTAAAGCTTTCGGATAAAAAAATGGGCGACAGGAGCAGAACCCAAATCGGCACTGTGAACTCCAAAGCAAAAACTTGCACGAGGGGGATAACTGTAATCGCATAAAACCAAAGGTTTTGTCCCGCAAAATGAAACAGATTACGCGAGATATGGAGCGAAAAATGCTCTGACTTGATGCTTTTTACACGGTTTGTGAAGACTGCAAATGTTGAAATGATCAGCATTCCGATGACGCTGCGGTACATCATAATCTCAAATGTATCCAATTCGTCGCTCACATAACGTCCTGCAATCGCCATCATTGTGAATGAGGCGATAGCCAAAAACATCAAAAGCACAGCGTATATCGTCGAAGAGTTGCGGTTCGTGGTCATAATGCTTCTACATGTAACGCGTAATCCTAAGGTTTAAATCTATTTTCGTCTCTTCAAGGCCAGTAAGCGCAAATTCATAAAGCTTGCGCCACTTGTAACTTGCACGTTCTAAGATGGCCTTTTGTCTTGCGGACTGATTATTTCAGTCATATCCCTTGTCTCAAGTAGGTGGTGTACGGTGAAAGCGATGAGAGATGGTGCAACATAAGTTGTTTAAGGGGGTTGAGCTTGCAGTTGCAAACCCCAAGATGCTTGCCGCGTTTTATGAAACACACTTCGGCATGAAAAGCCGTGACACAGGTGAGGGTGTTGAGATTTTCTTTGATCGCCAACTCTCTTTTGTTCGGTTGCTCCAAGCCAGTAAGGATGCGCCTCCGCCGTCACAAGCTCTTGAAAGCTAATGGAAAATTGGGGTCACTTTGCCAGATGTAGATGTAGCGGCGCGAATGCTTACAGATGCAGGCTTTGCGGCGTCCGCCCCGCATCAGTTCGAAGATATCGGCTATATGTCCCATTTGCGCGATCCAGAGGGATTTCAAATTGAATTGTTACAGCATACATTTTTAGGGCAACCCAAAACATCCGAGGGGGACAAAGCGTGGGCTTTGGGTGGCGGTACCGCTTTGGGGCAGGTGACCCTAAGAACAAGTGATATTGAACGAGATTTGGCGCTGTACCGAGATACGCATGGAATGCGTTTGCTCTCTATTCAACCTGTCAGGGCCTATGGATTTGATCTCTATTTTCTCACCCACAGTGACGACACTCCGCCGAATGAAGACTTAAAATCTGTCGAAAACCGACCTTGGCTCTGGCAGCGTCCCTACTGCACGTTGGAATTACAACATATTTTAGGGGCAAGTGAGACCACCGAGCCAAAGGCGGGAGAAGTGGGCTATCAAGGATTGATCTTTGAGTAGAGCACGACGCTCCTGATACGCGAGGTCGCACATATGATTTGACGCGTGATCTTTGACTTTGTACGAGGAGGTGAACAGACAAGGTACAAGACATGCTTTATCAATCGTCGCATAATTGGGAGGCTGCCCCGCACAAGCGGGTACTTCTTTTTGGTATGTCTGGTTTGGGTAAAACCTTTGTTTCCAATATGTTGCGCGCCTCTGGTGATTGGTTTCATTATTCGGTGGATTATCGTATCGGCACACGCTACATGGGCGAGTTTATCGCTGATAGCTTTAAAAGGACTGCGATGCAGGTCCCTTACCTGCGTTCGCTTTTGCTCTCAGACTCTATCTATATTGCCTCAAACATCACCTTTGATAACCTTGCCCCGCTGTCTATGTACCTCGGCAAACCTGGCGATGCAGACAAAGGCGGCTTGCCGTTTGCTGAATATTTGGAGCGACAAAATCAGCATCGCAGTGCTGAAATTGCAGCCCTGCTCGACACTCAGCATTTTATCAAGAAAGCCACAGATATCTACCAGTACGATCATTTTGTTTGTGACAGTGGTGGATCTATTTGTGAAGTTGTGGACCCCTCTGACCCAAACGATCCTGTGCTTAAAGCTCTCTCGGAGGTCACGTTGCTGGTTTGGATTAAGGGGGATGAGGAGCACCGCGAACAATTGGTTGAGCGTTTTGATCGTGCTCCAAAGCCGATGTATTACGACCCTGCCTTTTTAAAACGCAAATGGTCCCAGTATCTGAAGGAAAATGGGCAAAATGAGGGGAATGTAGACCCCGATGCCTTTGTTCGTTGGACCTATGCCGAAGCTCTCGCACATCGACAACCCCGCTATGAAGGTATCGCTCAATGGGGGGTTACCATAAGCGCTGACGACGTTAAGGCAGTTCAAACAGTGAATGATTTTAATGAACTTATTTCAAAGGCGCTTGCAGATAAGTCCTGAATACATATCTACACGTCTTAGAGACACAAACCGAGATACTTAGATGCCTATTAAAATTCCACAAGACCTGCCAGCCTTTGATATCCTTGATCAAGAGGGTGTCATGGTCATGTCTGAAGATCAGGCCGCACGACAAGATATTCGGGCGCTGCGCATCGGGCTTCTCAATCTCATGCCGAAGAAAATCCAAACTGAAACACAATTTGCGCGCCTTATAGGTGCGACGCCTCTACAAATTGAGCTTTCATTGATAAAAATGACGAACCATCACACCAAAAACACTACAGCCGAGCATATGAACAGCTTTTATCGCTCCTTTGCTGAAGTGGAGGCAACAGGTGAGAAATTTGATGGATTTATCATTACGGGCGCACCCATTGAACACCTGCCGTTTGAAGAGGTGGATTATTGGGATGAACTTCAGCATGTTTTCAAATGGAGTCAGAGCCACGTCCATTCGACTTTTGGTATCTGCTGGGGTGGTATGGCGATGTTGAATCACTTTCACGGTATTCAAAAGCATATGCTGGATGCCAAAGCGTTTGGGTGTTTTCGACATAAAAATCTGTTTCCCGCCTCGCACTATTTGCGTGGGTTTTCAGATGATTGTATCGTTCCAGTGAGCCGATGGACTGAAATCCGACAAGCAGAGCTAGATCAGGTCCAAGACCTAAAAACGCTATTAGGAAGTGATGAAGTTGGCCCCTGTTTGATACAAGATGACAAACATAGGGCGCTCTACATCCTGAACCATTTTGAATATGACAGCGATACATTGCAGCAAGAATATGAGAGGGACGTCGCAGCAGGTGGCGATATTACCCTTCCAAGGCACTATTTCCCAAATGATGATACGTCGCGTCCCCCAATGAACCGTTGGCGCAGTCATGCCCATATTTTGTATGGAAATTGGATAAATGAAATTTATCAAACAACACCCTATGACATAAATGCTATTGGCCGTTAAGATCAGCCTTGCGTTTGTTATTTTGCTTGTCGGGCTAACGCTGTTTTTGTCCGAGCGGCGTGTGGCGGCGGCCAATGCAAAATATCCACCCTTAGGTGAAATTGTAGACATCAATGGTAAGAGCATACATGCGCTTGTCATGGGAGAGGGGCCAGATCTGGTTCTTATTCATGGAGCCAGCGGAAATATGCGGGACTTTACGCTCTCCATTGCCCCCGAACTTGCGAAATCCTACCGTGTTTTTTTGTTTGATCGCCCGGGGTTGGGTCACACAGCGTCGTTCGATAGATCGGGTGAAAGCCTCAAAGAGCAAGCGCTTCTTTTGCGCGAAGCGGCTCTGGCAATGGGAGCTAAGCGCCCGATTGTTTTGGGGCAAAGCTATGGGGGCGCGGTCGCTCTGGCTTGGGCCATTCATGCGCCCAAAGATGTCAGTGCTCTTGTCTTGGTTGCCGCGGCCTCTCATCCGTGGGAGACGCCGCTGCCTCTCTACTATAAAGTGACATCACATCCCTTATTCGGTTTCATCAGCGCCCGTCTCATCAGCGCTTTTGCCACAGAGCGCCAAATTCAAAAAACACTTGGTGAGGTATTCGACCCATTGCCTATCCCTGATGGGTATCGTGAGGGCTTTGGTGTTGAGTTGATCCTACGGCCAAATTCGATTGTGGCCAATGCAAAGCAACGGGCCAATATCAAAGCTGAAATTTTAAGCCAGTATCAGTCTTACAAGACGCTGACCTTGCCAATTGAAGTGGTCCATTCCGTTGACGATGTGACAGTGCCGTTTGATATCCATGCCAAAAGGCTTCAACAGGATATTGCGCGGCTCAATCTGACCGCTTTAGAGCGCGCGGGCCATATGCCGCATCACACCGCGCCAACGCAGGTCATCGAAGCGGTGCACCGAGTGGCTCTGCGTCGTGGATTGAACACAGAGTGAAATCTCGTCATAGTAGCGACTGTAGGGAGATTGGAATGAAGTTGCCTTTTGACGGAGCCATTAGTGCGTATTTAAATGACGATGCACCAAACAGTGTGCGTGATGTTCTGCTGGATCCTAATGCGTCCTCAGTCTTGGATAAGAGCTATCCTTATCGGGCTAAGATGTCCAAAAAGGCCTATCGCAAAGCCATCGCGGCGCTCCATGTCGAATTGGTCAAGTTTCAATCTTGGGTGCAAAGCAGTGGCGTGCGTGTCGCGCTCGTTTTTGAAGGACGCGATGCAGCTGGCAAAGGGGGCAGCATCAAGGCGATCACAGAAAATCTTAATCCAAGGGTGACGCGGGTTGTGGCCTGGTCCAAACCAACCGAGAAGGAGCAGGGGGAGTGGTACGTTCAGCGCTACATCTCGCATTTACCAACAGCTGGAAACATAACTCTATTCGCTCGAAGCTGGTATAATCGTTCGGTTGTTGAGCGTGTATTTGGCTTTTCTTCAGAGCAACAGGTCAGAGACTTTAACGCACAAGTCCCTGATTTTGAACGTATGCTTGTAGAGGATGGGCTGCATTTGGTTAAATTTTGGCTGAATGTCAGCCGCGCCGAACAGCTAAAGCGTTTCCTTAAGCGGGAAAGTGATCCGTTGAAGCAGTGGAAACTTTCGTCAATCGATGTAAAGGGACTTGCCTTATGGGAAGGGTATTCAGCCTCAATCCGTGATATGTTTGAAGCCACAGACCACGCTGCAGCGCCTTGGGTTGTTGTGCGCTCAGATGACAAGAAACGCGCCCGCTTGGCAATCATTCGGCATATTTTGGAACAATTTGACTATGATTATAAAGATCATAAAGCGATAGGGGATATCGATCCTCTGATCCTTGCTGGCCCGGATATTTGGAATGGCTAAACGCGGATATCATCATGGCAATTTGAGGCAAGCTTTGGTCGAAGCAGCGCTTGATCTCATTGAAGCGCGTGGGCCAACGGGGTTCAGCCTCTCGGAGGCCTCAAAACAGGCTGGTGTAACACCAGCTGCGGTTTATCGTCATTTTGAGGGGCGCGAGGATTTGATCGCAGAGGCAGCCTTGCAGGGTTATGAGATATTTGCTGATGTGATGCAGCGTGCCTTTGACGATGGTAAGCCATCGGCTTTGGCGGCATTTGAAGCGACAGGACGCGCGTATTTAGCTTTTGCGCGTCGTTACCCAGGGCATTACATCGCCATGTTTGAAAGTGGTATCTCGGTCAATCGGACACCACAGCTCGCAGCTGCATCTGCACATGCTCGTGGTATATTGGAGCAAGCCGCTTATAATTTGAGCCTCTATTTGCCTGCTGACAAACGCCCGCCCTCTTCTATGTTCAGCGCCCATATTCTCGCACTCTCACATGGTGTTGTGGAACTCTATGCTCGAAATTCGCCGGGTACAGCAAGCCAATATCCACCCGAAGATCTTTTAGAAACGGGAATCGGCATATATCTCAGAGGGCTCGGACTACTTGACGCCGACACATAAGATTTTGTTAGGCACGAGCTGACAATGATGTTTCGTTAAAATCCAAAAAAGCAGAGAGCTAATGTTTTTGGCTGAGGAAATAGCAATGGGGTAGGCAGACAATTTTGCTGTCTCTCGTAGTGCGTCCACTCAGCGCTTGGGCAAATTACGAGGTCCTTTTCGCTCATCGTTTCGGACAGGGATCGCAATGCGATCTCCTTCTGGATTGGGTAAAGTCAAGCCAAGACTTTTTATCAGTGCTTCAATTGCATCTGCAATTTTAGACGAAAATTTACCCAACATGAGCTACACCGTTCTTGATCCGACAAATTTAAAGATAAGCATTTCTATACATACTCAAAGTCATTTTTTGTCACACCATGGCTCTTTTAGTCTGGAATGGCTTTAAATTCTGTTTTTGTTTATATCCTTAGGGGTATTTTCACGAGTCAATAGACTTACTTTTGACCGGAATTTTAATCTAATTCAACTGGCTTCAAACGTGTGCCATTCCCCAGAAGGCCAACCATACATTCTTTTGCGGGGCGAAGGCACTGTTTGACAATTGTCTCCATGACGTCTTGGTCCCAACCATTCATCCAATCTGCATGCAGAGTGAGGCCGCCTAAGCCACGACGCTCTGGATCTGAGGAAAAGCGCCAGTCTTTGGATGGGCCTGTCTCTTCGGTCACGTATATTGCGAAATTATATGAAATCTCTGGAATCGCGATGGGATGACTTTTGGGACAGCGGCCAGTCCCCACGCGTGGTGGCGTTGCGCGCGAGGGATAGGCCATATGGTTTTGATAGCCCCCAGAGCCTAAATTTTTTCCGTCCCAACACTGTGGGAAGACAATTCGAATTTCCAAAATATCGACCATGTCGCAATCTGGTAAAAGTGAAACGTGATCCAAAGGATCGCCAGGATCAAACCATGTTTCATCTGATGTCCAACTTTCGCAGCGAAACTTTATAATATTGGGATTCTGTGGTTTTTGCGCATGCATGTTCCCTGCAACGATGGCCAAACCAACAGGGGGCGGTACGATGGATGCTGCAGGCACGTGGTAGCATGTCTTGTAGTAGAATAGGGGGTCGACAAACTTGATACGTTGTCCAGAGTTTCCATAAAGGGCAGGGACCCAGTACCCAGAGCGGTTCAAAACATTGCCATCACATTTTGTTGCTAAGGCTTTTTTCAGTGACTTAAAATTCGTCGTGCTATCCACGGTTGGGTTGCCAAAAAAGACATGACGATGAGACGCACCTGCGCGTTTGGGAGCGAGCAACGGATCGTCGTTTCTCACATGGCTTTCAAGGCAATGCGTTCGAAAGGCACCGCTGCCATCTTCTCTGACGCCTGCATCTTCAAATGCGCGAATAATGTTGCTTGCTGAGGCAGGCGACCCAATGACAAGCAATAAACAGGCAAATAGAGCAGTTTTAAAATCTATCAGCATTGTGTCCCCTCACCTCGCGATCTCGGATTTAGCTAAGCAGAAATATAAAACTCCTTCCAGCATCTTATTGGGAGTTTCGACGTGTCGGGGAAATGTGAAAGGAAATTGGAAATTTATCGCGTGATGGTGTTTTTCCAATTGACGCTCCCGTTCACTTGGCGTAATTCCAACGGCACGCGCGGTTGTAGCTCAGTTGGTTAGAGTACCGGCCTGTCACGCCGGGGGTCGCGGGTTCGAGCCCCGTCAACCGCGCCATTTTCCAAAATTATAAGATATAGCTGTTGGATAGCGTGTAAATAAGGTACGCAGATCTGTGCGCTCTGAAAGGCGAAGCATTTCAGTATGTTTTACGTGGTTCACGACGGGAATATGGAGCAAGCTTTGACCTCTGGCCGAAAACAGTGCTGTCAAAAACCTCTGTTAAACAGAAAAAAATAGCTTAAACACTTCGCGCAGCGGCTCCGTTAGGTGGCGCCTATCTAGGCAATTTCGGCGTTTATTGTAGAAAGTGAACGTAGATCGACGGGCGCAGACCAAACAGATGTCAAACAGCTTCTTTTTCGATCTCTTCTGCCTTTTTCTCAACCAGTTCTACAATATGATCGACCATTTTATCGTTATTGAGTTTGTGGTCGGGCTTGCCTGCCCAATAGACCATACCATGTCCAGCACCACCGCCCGTAAAGCCAACATCCGTCATTAAGGCTTCCCCTGGTCCATTTACGACACAACCGATAATAGAGAGGCTCATGGGTGTTTTAATGTGCTCAAGGCGCCGTTCGAGGGTCTCTACGGTTTTGATCACGTCAAAACCCTGCCGCGCACAGCTGGGGCAGGAAATAATATTTACGCCTCTGTGCCTTAAGCCCAGCGACTTTAGAATTTCATAACCAACTTTGACTTCTTCTACAGGATCAGCCGACAGAGAGACGCGGATCGTATCGCCAATACCCATCC
>WTIQ01000110.1 GCA_011525185.1 Paracoccaceae bacterium
ATCACCACCAATGCCATGGAAGGATTGAAGGTGGTGGAGATCATCGAGCGTATGGGCGCACGCGCTCTAACGCCGCAAGAGGCGCGCAACAAACTCAATCTGCGCGGCGCAGATCAGTGAGAGAGGATTGAGCTATGAATATGGAAGTATCCTACGAAAATGATTTGTTGCTGAAAACGGTTCAAGCTTTTCTAGAAAGCGAAATCTATCCCCATGAGGAAATGGTGGACCGCCTTGGTGAGGTTCCTTTAGATTTGGGACGTCAAATCGAAGAACGCTCAAAAGACGCAGGGCTTTTTGCCTCAAACTTGCCGGAACGGATCGGCGGGGGCGGCCTAGATTATTCTGCAATGTCGATTGTAGAGCGCGAATACGGTAAGACCACGCATGCGCTCCATAGCTGGATTGCGCGCCCCACCGAAATCCTCCTTGCCTGTGAAGGCGATCAGATCGAGCGCTATCTTATGCCCTGCGTGAGCGGTGAAAAACGCGAGCTCTTTGCCTTGACCGAGCCAGAGGCGGGCTCTGACGTGATGGGGATGAAAACCAACGCGGTACGCGATGGAGAGGATTGGATCCTCAACGGCTCCAAGCATTTCATCTCTGGCCCTGTTATGCCTGATTTTGCGATTGTATTTGCAGCAACTGGGGTGGACGAGACACCCCGCGGCCCCCGCAAACGAGTGACTGCCTTTCTTGTAGATGTGGGTCTACCTGGCTTTGAGTGCAAGGAGGGACACAAATGTGTGAGCTATCGAGGCTATAAGACCTTTCAGTTGAGTTTTGACAATGTTCGCCTTGGGCCGAACCAGATCCTTGGAGAAGAAGGCCGCGGCCTTGAGCTTTCGGGAAAATGGCTCGGCATGGGCCGCATTTGGGTCGGCGCAACCTGCTGCGGAAAAGCGGAACGCATGATGGAGATGGCAACCGATTGGGCGGCAAACCGCAAGCAATTCGGTAAAGCGATTGGTAGCTTTCAAGCAACAGGCTTTCGACTAGCGGATATGAAGATCGGACTGCGCACTGCGGATCTTCTCGTAGCAGATGCGGTCAAACGTGCCGATGAAGGACGTATGGAGGACCAAGACGCCGCAATGGTCAAAGTCTACTGCTCCGAAATGCTGAACAAAGTCGCAGATGACACGGTGCAAATTTTTGGCGGTATGGGGTTGATGGAAGATATGCCCATTCAGCGCCTATGGCGCGACAGTCGTCTGGAACGTATTTGGGACGGCACCAGCGAGATTCAACGTCATATTATTACACGATCTATCCTGAGGCCTTTGGGCGCATGACGCCTGAAAGACGACAAAATTTTGCCCGCATGATGACAGCCCGACACATCGCCTTTATCGGCGGTGTGGATGCTGAGATCGCCATCGGCGAAGCCCTAAGGCGTGGGTTTAAAGGGGATATCTGGCCTGTTAACCCAAAGCGGGACACGCTTGCGGGCCTTGCTTGCTTCCGCAGCCTTGAGGACCTGCCCCAAGCGCCCGATGCAGTCTTTCTCGCCATTCCTGCGCGACAGGCGGTTGACGTAGTCCATCGGCTGCGCGAGCTCGGCACAGCTGGGATTGTGTGCTACTCCGCAGGCTTCAAAGAGGCCAGTGAAGAAGGCGGCATTTTGGAGCAAGAGCTGATTGAAGCTGTTGGCAATATGGCCTTAATCGGACCCAATTGCTATGGCTTTATCAATTATCTGGATGATGTAGCGCTCTGGCCTTTTGCACATGGGGGGCACGCTGGCACATTTGGTGCGGCGATTATCACGCAAAGCGGTATGTTTTCCTCAGATATTACGATGAGCCAGCGCTCTTTGCCGCTGACAACAATGATATCGGCCGGCAATCAGTCGATTATGGATATTGCCGATTTCATTGATATTTTATGCGAAGACACGCGAACCCGCGCCATTGGGGTGCATATTGAAGGTCTTGCAGATATTGCAAAATTTGAACGCGCCGCCTTGAAAGCGCTTGAACATAATACGGCAGTTGTAGCCTTAAAAACAGGGCGCTCCGACATTGGAGGTACGCTGACACTCTCGCACACAGGGTCTTTGTCTGGGGCAAAAGAACTTTATGACGCCTTATTCGAACGCCTCGGGATTATCAGTGTCACGAACCCGTCGCAATTTTTGGAGGTGCTCAAATATCTCTGCGTCGTACCCGCCCCAAAGGGGACCAAGATTGCAGGCTTTACCTGCTCTGGCGGAGGGGCAACGATGCTTGCAGACCACGCAGAAGCAATTGATCTACAGTTTCCGGCGTTTTCAGATCAAGCAAAGCAAGAGCTCACGACCCTTCTCCCCCCCATTGCCACCGTGTCAAATCCGTTGGACTACACAACGCCAATTTGGGGTCAATCGGAAAAAACCTACCCCGTTTTTGCGACAGCCATAGAGATGCAAAACGCAGATGCCGCAGTCCTTGTCCAAGATTATCCCGCTGAGGGTTTGGACGAAAGTAAGATTTACTATTCCACCGATGCAGAAGCCTTTTCACGTGCAGCGCGAGAACACGGAGTACCCGCAGCTATTTGCGCCACTCTACCAGAGAATTTGGATCAAGGCACAAGAGAGCACCTCATCGCACAAGGCGTTGCTCCCATGCAGGGGATACATGAATGCCTTAACGCGATTGCGGCAGCCGCTTGGTGGTCACAGCGCAAAAGCGAACTCAGCCAAAGACCCATTGCGCCGCGCCTTCCTCCTTCACCACCCCGCTCTGGATCAGCCAGCTATATGACGGAGGCTGCGGCAAAAGCTATTTTAGAGGCAGCCGCTTTCCCTATTCCTAAGGGGCATCTGATCTCTCGTGACAGCGCAGAGAGAGTCGCTCACACGCTAGAGGGGCCACTGGCTCTCAAAATGGTGAACCCTAAACTTGTTCACAAAACTGAGGCTGGCGCTGTCTCTCTTAGCCTAGAGCCAAATGACGTGCTGAAAGAAATAGATCTTATGCGCGGACGCGTTGCGGCTTATGATCAGTCTCTGGTGTCAGATAT
>WTIQ01000422.1 GCA_011525185.1 Paracoccaceae bacterium
GTCTGTAACGGTCGACCACTGGGTAGGATTTGACAACCGCGCGTTTGGGAATTTTTCCCCGTTGTGTCGGTGCATCAACGCAGTCTCCAGAACAATTAAACGTCAACCCATGATAGCCACAGATCACTCGATCTTCACTTAATTGCCCTTGTGACAATGGTAGCTTGCGGTGCGGGCAAGCATCTTCTAGAGCAACAGCGTCACCGTTGCGTTTTCGATAAAATACAATGTTCTCTCCCAAGATTTTTTGCGACTTTAATTCAGCTTTATAGTCGTTACTCCATCCTGCGACATACCAACAATTTCTTAAGAACATTGTATTTTCATCCTTGTAGTCAGCGACTGTGATATGATGAAGACTAATACCACAGTCTGGGGGAGTCTATCTCCCAGTGACGCGGTTGATAGATGCTCAAAAATATGACAACCGCCCTGCCTGGCCCAAGCCAATATTCTTGGCTGGCGTCAAAAATGCATCAACAAGTGAAGGAAATTCCTCCAAAAGCTGATTGCCTGCTGGCAAACGCTGTGGATGCAAGACACCCGCGTCCCAAATTTTTTCACCATCTACTGTCACGGTAGGATCAACCAGATTTAAAGAAATCTCTCCTGGTGGAAATTTACCGCATGTATGAAAATGCAATAAGCGCGGATTACCAAATGCCGCGCCACTCCAGCGCTCAAAACTCGCTGAAGCAGGCTGATCGAACGAACAGGACGGATGCATCCCCGCGTGCCACGAATGGATATAAAACGGATCAATATCGTACGTCTCAGCTACAAATTCATAATGACGTTTCGCTGCATCTGTGTCCGCCTTATCGCCCTTAAAATCTGTTATTCTATGGCCCGAAAATTCGATGAATAATGTATTTTTCAGAGCGCAGGCGTAGGGAGTGTAATATTGCGATCCTGTGCCTACGAGAAAACCGTTTTGCGCAATCCGCCCTTCAAAATTTTCGGTGGTCAAAGGTGTAAAAATAGAAAGTGGAAATCTTTTGACATGAACATCACTTTGCTCTGGCTCTAAATCCTTCACATTCCCTGAGAAGTGAGTGCCTGCGGGACAGGTCACAGTTATATGAGCGGCCTCTTTCATAAAAGAATTTATTGCATTTTTAAGGGCGACAAATCCCTGATAATCCACAACCCCAAAATCTGAAAAAAGCATGTCTTGGTCCAGCGCATAGCTGATGATCCAATTTTCGAAAGTTTTGTGCTGAACAAACCTAACCTGATCCGCCAAACGCGCCAAAAATACTGTATGATCGGCAGATGTAGAGGCCTTTTCCAACTCTTCTGGGATCGCCTTAATTTCGGGGTCAAATCTGATTGGAAAAAACTCAACATAAAACCCCAATGCTTTGGCATGATCTGCAATACTCTCATGCAAATCCTGATCATAATAATCGTGCTCATCACTTTCATGAACAATTAGCAAGGACTGACCCGAGCGGCCTCCAGCACATCGGAAAAGTAAATTTTCAATTGCTGCTCGAGCTTTTTTCTCTCTTGCTTCCATGTCACGCACAACTCCGTTGCACTGAGCTTATTAGGGCTCGACTAAAAAAGCTACTCTGCCAAAATAAATCTTGAGACCTACGGACGCTCTAGAGCTTTTTCTCCATGACACACATCGTTAGTCTGAAGAAAATTGGTCGAAGGCCTCTAAAGCTTTGGCACTGTAGGAGATAGAGGGTCCGCCTCCCATGTAACTTATCATTTCCAATGCCTCACAAAACTCTTCTCTCGTTGTTTGGAGTCGCACAAGAGATTTAACATGGTAGGCAATACAGATGTCACAACGTGTCGATATTGCGATCCCAAGCGCAATTAATTCTTTGGTTTTTTCACTCAAAGCGCCATTTTTTTTGGCAGCTTTTCCCATGAGTCCAAAGCCTGTGAAGACATCTGGGGCCTCCTTTTGATATTTACCTGTTGTTTCAACGGCTTCCTCCAAGAGTGCATGCCAATTCATATTTTATCTTCCTTTTCTCTTTTTTGGTCTTCATAACGTTTATATGAAACTTGAAGAAATGACGTGGTGTGAAGTTCAGTCTTATCTGGACCGTACATCAGGTATTATACTTCCAACGGGTTCGATTGAGCAACATGGTCCAATCGGTCTAATTGGGACCGATTCTATTTGCGCCCGAGAGATATCATGGGCCGCCGCAAGACAATGTGATGCTGTGGTTGCGCCAGAGATATCCTATGCGCCCGCTCCCTTTAACATGAGCTTCCCTGGTACGATATCACTTGATGCGGATGTTTATGAGAAACTCGTGAGCAATGTTCTATCGTGTCTTTTCCATCATGGATTTCAGCGCATTTATATCTTGAACGCACATGGGGCGAACTTGGATGTTCTCAAACTTCTGGCGAATAAGCATTCAGGCTCTATACGTGTGAAAAGCTGGTGGGACTTTGACCTCGTAAATACATTGCGCAACCAATTTTATGGTGAATGGGAGGGCATGCATGCAACGCCCTCTGAAGTTGCTATCACACAAAAAACACATCGTGTTGTGCGCGTGGAGCGCCTAGATGCACCAGAAAAATTGTCTCAAGACTTCATAAAAGCGCATGCAGGTGACAAGCATGGTCCGCCACATGAACATCGCGCGCAATTTCCAGATGGTCGCGTCGGTTCACATTCTGGCTTAGCAACAGCAAAACACGGTAAGATTTTGCTAGATACCGCCGCGGCCTGTGTCGCTAAAGATTACTTAGATTTTCTTGGCTAATCATTTGCTTTCATCCGAGCCCATTTTGCGTTCCAACCAACGCACGCCTGAGCTTATGATTAACACCAAAACTAGATACTCAAGAATAAGAAGCGTATATATTTCCAGCGGTCGATATTCTGTAACCACCAATTCATTCGCACGCCGGGTTAGTTCTTGCATTCCAATTACGGATGCGAAGGCGGACATTTTGACTATATAAATAAATTGGTTCGCGAGCGGCGGTAATATTCGCTTGATGGCCTGAGGCA
>WTIQ01000152.1 GCA_011525185.1 Paracoccaceae bacterium
GAATATAGATGTAACAGGCATTGGCGTTCATTGCGAAACTGGCAATCAAACACCCTTCGACCAGAGTGTGAGGGTCGTGGCGCATAATCTCGCGATCCTTACAGGTCCCCGGCTCAGATTCGTCCGCATTGACAACCAAATACGCTGGTCGTCCATCGCTTTCCTTAGGCATAAAGGACCATTTCAAGCCCGTTGGAAAACCAGCACCACCCCGCCCCCGAAGCCCAGAGGCTTTCATTTCATCAATGATCCAATCACGGCCCTTTTTGATCAGCGCATCAGTACCATCCCAATGACCACGCGCTCTCGCACCAGCCAGACTTCTGTCGTGCATGCCATAAAGATTTGTAAAAATCCTATCTGCATCTTTCAGCATTCGCGCATGTCCTCTCTCATGTATCCTGACGCTTGCGCCAGATGAAAAAACAATTGATCAGCGCCCAAATCAGCGCAGCCATAACGGCAAGGTCAGCAAGTATCGCATAGCGCCCAGCCAAACCAATCAAAGGACCAATCCACTGGATAATCAGCCAAAGCGAAATTGAACCCGCAATCACCAAAGCGGTAATGCGTCCTTGTCGCATGACATTGTCGTCGCTGTTTCCCATGTCCGTTCCCATATTCTGGCCGCGCGAGCTGACACGCGACCAAGCTCTTCATTCTTTTTCTTATTCTGCTGCTAGGGCTTTAGCCTGCTTTACCCATTCATCACGGCTTACCCGGCCTTTGAAGCCCTCGAGATTTTCGTCCACCCAAGCCACATCCGAAGCAGTCCAATTTGCAATTTGCTCAAAGTGATAAAAGCCCATGCTATTGCACAATTTTTCAAGTTTCGGGCCAACCCCTTTGATGCGCTTAAGATCATCTGCAACGCCTCCGCGTGGCCCCTCGAGTGACTCAGGCTGTGTGCCAACGACATCTTGTGCGTCAGTCGCAGCTTTTGACGGCGATGATGCATCAGACGCACCCGACTCATATTTCCACGTGCCTTTCCGCGCAGCAAGCTCTGCTTCGCCTGCAAGATGTGTCGACGGTTTGAGCGGCGAAGCCTCAGCTTCAGAAGATGTCGAACCTGAGGCAGGAGCAGCAGCGCTCTGTGAAGAAGAGGCTGCAGAGGATGAGGGGGCAGAGACTGCGTCGCCACCAACAGTCACACTCCCAAGAGGTGGTAGTGGCTTACAGAAAAACCAGCTGAGAAGAGCACCCGAGACCCCAAACGCAAGACCTGACAAAAAGATGGCACCGAGCCACCCCATATCGCCAAAAACCAGTATGCCAACGAATACGACCAAGCCAATGCCTGCAGCAAGAGCCCAGCATCCAATTTGGCAGCTTGTATTTTTCTCGTTTGTGTTCATATCTTCCTCCCTAATTACACTTGGTCATTCTGACCTTGTTGAGTTCTTAGCATGTAAATCGGAATTCGTCTCGCTTTGTATGTTCAAAGCCTTAGCTTGTTCAATCCAGTTGTCTCTTTGGGCACGACCTGAAAATCCGTCCAAATTTTGATCTACCCAAGTCAGCTCCTCTGTCGACCAACCTGCGAGTTGTTCAAAATGGTAAAATCCTAATGAATTCAAAAGCTTTTCAAGTTTTGGACCGACGCCCTTTATCTTTTTGAAATCATCAGCGCCTCGTTCAAGAGGTGCTTTGAGCGTCGCGGGCTTTTTTGAAGGACCCGAAGACGCCTCGCGCTGCTCTTTGAAAGCGGCCTTGGTCTGTTGCTTTGAAGCATCACCCAGCCAAGGGGCCGTGAGCGGGACCTCTGTGCCGTCTATGCGCTTCACCGTATCTTTGAGAGACGCCGCAAGTGCGACGGAACCATTATGCTTTTCGAGATCGCCCCGACCCTCGAGAAGACTGGTGGTCCCCCCTTTCGGCTCGCACGAAAAACGACCCGTTTGTGAACCCGCCAAGGGCACCTGACCCGCTCTCAACTCATCCAGAATTTCGCCAAAGCGTTCGGCGGTCAGATCCTCAAAGTAATCTTTTCCAATCTGCGCCATGGGCGCATTTGCACAGGCCCCTAAGCATTCGACCTCTTCCCAACTAAGCGCCCCGTCTGCAGAGATTTCGTGCGGTTTTGCGGCAATTTTTTCCTTGCACACGGCGATTAAATCTTCTGCGCCGCAGATCATACATGAGGTGGTCCCACACACCTGAATGTGCGCGATTTGCCCCACGGGCTGCAGTTGGAACATAAAATAAAAAGATGCCACCTCAAGCGCACGAATATAGGCCATGCCAAGCATATCAGCCACATACTCAATCGCTGGTCGGCTTAACCAGCCCTCTTGCTCTTGCGCTCTCCACAACAGTGGAATGATCGCGCTGGCCTGACGCCCTTCAGGATATTTTGAAACCTGAGCCTCGGCCCATGCCTTATTGGCTGCGCTAAACGCAAACTCAGCTGGCTGTTCAGGATGTAGACGTCGAAGCATTTTAACTCCCTATCTTTCCACACTCATCAAAAAATGAGAGGTTTTTATCTCTGTGCAACACGCAAATGTAATCAGGATAGCGATCGAGAATTTTGGCACTGAACACAACGACCAAAGAGCCGTTTTCAGTTACCTCCATTTTTATTATCGACCGCGTCGTGTCCTGAACAAGTTTGGTATATGGCACTGTTGCTTCAGCCCGCACTGGAGCCGCGAAATACACCAGCCCGAAAACCACATTTAAAAATAGCCGCATCACCTATCTATTTCCCCAAATACAACATCAAGTGTCCCAATAATCGCCGCCACGTCGGCAAGCTGATGGCCCTTGCTGATATGATCCATCGCTTGCAAATGAGGATACCCAGGTGCGCGAATTTTAGCGCGGTAAGGCTTATTTGATCCATCAGAGACCAAATAAACGCCAAACTCCCCTTTCGGAGCGTCAACAATGGCATAAACGTCTCCCTCTGGGACATGAAACCCTTCGGTGTAGAGTTTAAAGTGATGGATGAGTGCCTCCATCGATGTCTTCATATCTGCACTCTTGGGC
>WTIQ01000073.1 GCA_011525185.1 Paracoccaceae bacterium
CCTTTATCTCGGCAGCGTCCTTCCAAGAAACCACGCGCGTCCTTACCGAAGCGTCTGTGCAGGGTAAAAAGGACAAGCTTGTCGGCCTCAAAGAAAACGTTATTGTTGGGCGTCTTATTCCTGCGGGAACAGGGGGCGCAGCGCAGCGCGTGCGTCGTATTGCGACCGAGCGGGATAATGTTGTGATTGAAGCGCGACGCGAAGAAGCAGAGGCCGCAGCTGCACTTGCCGCTCCTGACGCGGATGTGTTTGGCTCGGTTGATGGTGGCGACGATAAGTTCGTTGATGTGCCAGAAAATAGCTAAGCGATTAGAATAAAGCCAAGTCTTATAAGCCTGATCAAACGATCAGGCTTATTTTTTTGTATTCATCAAACACTGTGCAAACGTCTTGGTTACTTGAAAACGGAGAGCAGCTCGACTTTTATTCTGTCAGAGAGCGTGGGCAGGACCGAGATGAGAATTCTGCTATGTTGCTGTAAATCCTCTAAAAACGCCTTAAAACCTAATTTTGTGGCGTCTTCTGCGACTTCCCAAGCACCAATAGCGCCGCCTTGCCTCGCGCGACACTCATGCGTCCCAAAACGCTCGAAATGTGCCAAGTCTCCAAACCCGTAGGGCGCCTCAAAGCTCACACGCGTCCCTGTAAAGTTATATTGTTTGTAGTGTTCGACACAGACAGCAATTGGGAAAATGTGTCCAGCCCATTCGATCAAGAGGTCGTATCGACCAGCTAATTTTTCAAATGAAGCGTCTTTAACTCCTAACACAGCGGCGCCCGTGCGGTTGAAGTAAATTGGCTCTTCAAGCTGCACAAACCCGTCCAGATCCTGACTTGGTAACTCTCCACTTTCTTTGAGAAACGCAGCAAAGAGTTGAGAGGCTTTCGTGCTTTGCGCAGCTCCGCTCTTGTAGGTGAATTGAGCCAGCAATGTCTTAGGATCGGTTTGAAAGAGCTCATCCTCCAAAATGCGCATTGGATTATCTGCATCTCCATGTTCTAGATGCGTAAACTGCATATTTCCGTCATTTCGCAAGAGCGCAGCACGGACTTGTCGGGTTTTGTCTTCGTCGCTTCCGCCGCCCGAAGAGAGTACAATATCAGCATCTCCATCTCGATCTACATCGGAGAATAAAATTTTCGCCACAAAACTGTTCCATTCGTTTCCCTCGTGGACAGCCTTATAAACATCAGGTGCAACAACCAAAGGGTAAAACGTAGAGGCAAAGTCACCGTTTCCTCTATTTTCAAGGACCTGTATAGCAGTCCCGACATAAAGGCGTTTGGCGCGTGAGAGAACGATGTCGTTATCCCCATCTCCGTCTAGATCCCAAATAGACAATTCGGGAACCGTTCCCCAGAGTTTCATTTGAGGTAATCTTTTGGGTGAACCAAAGACGCCGCGCCCATTATTATAGACGATGCCTGTTGGAGTAGAGCCACCGAATTCATGTCCTGCATGTACGAGGTCTAGATCACCGTCTTGATCCATATCGGCAAGTTCAATAGCAAAGGCGTTCACAGTGCCGCATTTCGACTTTTTCATCCGTCCTGACCCATCATTTTTCCAACACGTGAGTTGGTTTTTTAATTCGGTCAAAACAAGGTCAAAATCACCATCATTATCAACATCGCCAACCGCAGCACCATGATCAAAAATTCTGTAGTTTGGATGGCTTAGATGTGTTTGAGAGCTTTCAAGCCATGTGCCGTCTTTTTGGCTCAGGAAATAGCTGTCACGAAATCCTTCATGCGTTCCGTATCCGTGATCTGCAATAAAAAGGTCGGGGCGACCGTCATTGTTAAAGTCGGCGACTAAGTTTTGCCGAGACAGCGATTGTCCAGGGCTCTTTCGTTGGTCAATAAAGAGTGTACTTTGATCTAAGTAAGTGCCATCGGATTGCTGCAAAAAGAGCGTTGGGCCTGGCATTTCACCTCTGCACACGTCGCCTCCACAGGCGCCTCCCGTATCTTCTCCCGTTGAGTTTTGGTTTGTCGGCACCATCGTCCCTGTAAAGAGATAATCCTCTAATAAATCTTGATTCCAATCTGCCTGAACCCAGAAGCGTCCAAAGGCATATTTCGTATGGGTGATTGACGGGTTTTCAGGTGGAAAAAGAAAGGTTTGAGATTTGTTATTTTCGATGAAAATTCCCGCCTTGGACGTGTAATGGGATTGTTTTAATTGTTGTTGGAGATGAGTTATATCGTTTGCCTTAAGGGTGCCATCCCAGACGCCACCTGTTGCCTCATACGCCGAAGCGATCGCCGCACGTGTTTTAGGGCCGATTGCACCATCTGCAAGACCAGCGGAAAACCCATATGAGTTCAATAAGATTTGCATTTGTCGCGTCGTCTCACGATCCGCTGCTAAGAGTGAAAATGTGAACAGAGAGAAGATTATCGAACAAATCAGTGTGCGCATGAAAACCCCCCAATGCAAGTGCCTACTTCATAGCCTGACAGGCCAAACCTAAAATGCAAGTCAAATCAGTAGCGCAACCTGCGCACTTGTTTTTGCGCCAGTGTGACTTTTGCTTAAGCGAAAAATATTGGTTCTGCCCATTTTCTACACGAACCAAGATTGACCTTCATTTGGATTTGAATCGCCGCAACACTTTGAAAAGCTCTCTCGATAGGGAAGTCTTTTTGATTGTGCTCGAGTGCCCCCTTCATTCTGAAGGTGATTTTTCAAGTGGGTAATTTGTTTAGATATCTAACTGTATGGCTTCGCGTTGGATAGACCATTCAATCAGCTCACGCCAAAGCGTCTGGGTCAACTCAGGGTCTAGCCCGTGCTTCGCTGTGTTTTTTCGGACGTTGTCCAAGACTTCATCGACGCGATCTACAACCCGCGCTGGAAGGCCTTCAATTTTTTAGATCAATTGCTTTATCAATGTAGCCGCTACGCTCGGATAAAAGATGCACGAGTTCAGCGTCAATGGAATCAATTTGCGTCCTAAGTTCGGCCATTGTCTTGCACCTCT
>WTIQ01000226.1 GCA_011525185.1 Paracoccaceae bacterium
CGCCAAGGGTCATGAATTGATGCACTTTGCCATCGGCAATGTCCTTGCTGATAGTCTTTAGGAAGTTGCCTGTACCGTGCGACGCCATTTGCAGTTCGCCGCGTTGGAAAGATTGGTATCCAGCAGAGCTAGATAAGCCAGGGATTGGACGCGCGCCATCGACGCCCAGAGCTTTATAGATCCAGAGATGGAACAGGTCTGCCGAAGCGGCGGTTTTGAACGGGAAGAGAGCGACTGGCAGCTCACGAAGGCGGGAAATGTCATTTGGCCCGTTCGCTAGATCTGCGTGCGTGACCCAATGGGTGGTAGTTGCAAGAGACAAAACGGGCTCGTATGCTAGCAAGTCAAATTTGGCCAACGGGTTGCCCGTCGCCTGCTGCATGTTCACGGACGACGATGTTGCAAGCGCAAAGGTTCCATCGATTTTCTGATTGTCGTGGAAAAAATTGCCGCCCTTGATCGTGCCACCGCCTGGCATGTGCTGCAGCTGGATCACAGGATTGCCCGGCAGATACTTGGACAGGTAAGGCTGGAAAAAGCGGAACGTGCGCGACGTACCACCCCCCTCTTTAAACGGGATAATGATCGTTACTGTTTCACCTTCAAAATTCACCTCTGCAAGCGCGGTGCCTGCCGACACCGACAACACCCCTGCCGCAATTATGCCCGACATGGTCTTTAGCGTTTTCTTTAGCATATTATTCTCCTCCGAATTTGGTCGCAGCTCCTCAGTGCTAACCAGTTTGGCGGTGCGAGGATGATACCTCAGCACCATTGATGTTCGGCAACTTCACAAATTTGTTCACACAGGTGCCGATTGTAGCGCATTCCGAAATCAAACCATCGAAACACACTGTGACGTTATGTACTTTCTTTCCTGGTTGATGATGTTCCTCCTCTCACACTCAACTGATCAAGGTATATGAAAAGATAGGTTCATTTTTTGATATCGTTATCATACCATACCGAAAGGATTACTTGTTCCGCACCGAATCTAATTCCGGAAAACGTTCAAACAGAAGGTTCGCCGGTCGTTCACCCGATCTTAAAGAGTCAATTAACATGACCTGACTGGGCATGATGTTGGTGACATTGCAATCGCTTCCAAACATCTCGAAGTAGTCCAGCAGGTTCGTATACCACAACATCTCCCCCTCTTTGGTTGACGTAACTTCAAACGCTACGCGCTCGTTACCTAAAATCTCACGAACTTCATTCAGCACATCCTTGGCAGTATCTTCCTGTATCTCAATTTCTTCGTGGTCGATCAAAAGCGTGAAGGCACCGTGCGCCAGAAAGGGTTCTGCACCTTGGGCGATTTCATCTGCAGTGGCCGGAACATCGATAATGTCAGCTCGGCCCTTCCGCCATCCACTTTCGGGATGATGCTCATATATTATACTCATGCCACAATCAATGGCGCGCTGACGCCAGGATTTGAGTTGTTTGCTGGGTACGTCTCCAAAAGTGTTCATGAATTCAATTACTGTAAATCCGAGCTCAGCGCCCGCTTCGATGGCTTCGTCAACCACCCCATTCCTGTAAGCCCGCAAAAAAAACCCATGATCCAGATAGGGCAGCACGTCGTGCTTTTTGTAGAGCTCAATCTTGCGCTGCAGCCATTCTGAAGGGTGGTTCAATACCTGCGAAGTTGCGATTTTCACATAATCAATTCGCGCTCCCGCAACGTTCAGGAAATCCTCTAGCTCCGTGAGGCCCATACGCTCAGAATACCAGGGAGCTTCATCATACCCTACGTCTTTGGCCCAAATCTGGTTCGATGATCTAGGTTTTGGCTCTATGTCTCTTAGACCGAATACCTCGGACATGGAAATGGACATCTTTTTCCCTTGTTTATTTTCTTGAATACACTCGAGTTGCCATTTTTGATACTCCCAACCAAGTGGTATCCTCCCATTTTATGATAACGTTATCAAAAAAATTTAAGTAGAGTCAATATTCAAATTTGACCTGCGCCCAGGCTATGCAGAAATTTTTGAATTGACAGGAAAGTAACTGCGTAGAAGCGACAATTGATCTTACCCGTCAAAACGTGCATCAAGATGCGTTGGCTCTTGGCGCAACTATTTTACAAGAATCTAACGATGGCTGGGACCCAAACCGGATTGCTAGTTCTCACTGCTCGACGTTGGTGGGCCCATTGATCCGCGCTCTAACAGTCTGCAGCCCAACAATTGTCTCCTCACCGGCCTTTCATTAGAGGACCTAATTTTGTCCAGTAGCGCAACCGCCGCGGTTCGGCCTATTTCTCTACGATTTTTTTGAACAGTAGTTAGCGGCGGATAACTCACCTCACCTGAAAAAATTCCATCCATTCCGACAACGGATAGACGGTTGGGTACGTCAATCCCTTTTTCATTTGCAACTTGGAGTGTCGCAAGAGCCAGAATATCGTTTGAAGAGAATATTGCAGTGGGTAAATCTGGTTGATCAAGAAATGAATTCATGATCTTTCGCGCTGCAGCAAAAGACGATGTTGAGCTGACGCCGTAGGCACTTTCTAATATCGAACCCGAACCGACTGACAGCCCCTTTTCTCGATGAAACTCACGAAAAAGCTCCGCCCTCCAGTTTGACCCAGACCGCATGGAACCACCCACGAACAGGGCAATGCGCCGATGCCCAAGTTGGTACAACCGCTCGAGAGCGAGGCGTATTCCACCGCGACTATCGTTACCGACAGTATCATACATCGAAAATTTATCTGTATTGGATAGAAGGACAAATGGAGTTGACTGTAGCGCGTCAAACCTGGTTGTAGAAGCAGACGGAGAAATTATTGCACCCTCCACACATGTACGCATCATATATTCAAAGTGCTCCTGCTCAACATCGGTATCCCAATTATTATAAAGCTGAATGACGCTGTAACCTTCTTCTCTCAACACCTCCTGGATCCCCTTCACCAACTCGGGGAAAAACGGGTTGGTTATGTCGGAGATAGATACGGC
>WTIQ01000265.1 GCA_011525185.1 Paracoccaceae bacterium
GGCTACCTTGTGATGAAAGGGTATTGGCAGGACGAGGCCGCAACTAAAGCTTCAATCGAAGCGGGATGGATGAAATCAGGTGATCTTGCAACGATAGATGCACAAGGATACTGCCGCATCGTCGGACGTAAGAAAGACATGGTCATCCGCGGCGGCGAGAATATTTATCCAGCGGAGCTCGAAAATTTCTTAACCTCTCAAAAAGGTATCTCGGAGGCTCATGTCTTTGGTATTCCAGACGAGAAATTTGGAGAGCAACTGGTCGCATGGATCATTGCTGAAAAGGGGGCGCAATTAGATGAAGCCTCGATTAAGGAGCTTTGCAGCAAATCACTCGCCTACTATAAAGTTCCCGCAATTGTTCGCTTTGTAGAAAACGTACCATTGACGGCCACCGGAAAACCGCAAAAATTCCGCATGGTAGAGATGATGATGGCCGAAAAGGGTGGAAAGGTGATTAACAGCTCTCATCCCATATCGTAGCAAGAACAAAATTTTGACCAAACTTTAGGATCAAGTACACCTTCTTCAACAATGCCTGCTGCAATAGCTAGTTCCTTTGCAGAGATAAAATCCACGGTAGTGTAGCGTTTTTCTTGATCTATCAATTTCAACAGAACCGCTTCAAACGATGTTTCCCACTGGCCGAAATCAATGTTTCGTGCTTCAGCCAGAAAATTACAGTCCAATTCCTTCGCAACGCTATCGACGAAATAAAAATATTCACTCAAGCCAATCATCAGTCCTGCATTAAAAAGCTGAGACCGACATCTTGAGCATGTATATTGCTTGCACGTACAAAACAGCAGTATTTTAATGCCGTGTATTATAAACATCAAAGCAATTGGACGTTGACACTCACCGCTTTTCATCTCATATGCGCGATTATGCTTGTCGCGTGACAGGTTTGCAATGCAAACTAAAATGACAGGTTAGCCGCACTGTTCCCCATCACGCAGGGTTCACTTAGTTTGTCTGAGCAAAAACGGGTTACTTCCGTTTCAGACAACGTAACCCTCTTGGGCGATTATGGCGCCCGAACATCGACGTCAGTATTTTTGGCGCTCAGATCGGATATAACTTACATGAACAGCTTTGAAGAGTTGGCTTTGACGCCAAAGCTTGCCACCGCGCTGAGCAAAGGTGGCTTTGACATTCCCACGCCGATTCAAGCTCAAGCCATTCCCATTGCGCTGAGTGGACATGACATTATGGGCTTGGCTCAAACGGGGACAGGGAAAACGCTTGCGTTCACAATACCGATGCTTGATGCGATTTTGCAAAATCCGAGCAAGCCTGCGCCCAAAACCGCCAAGGCCCTGATCTTGGCGCCAACCCGCGAGTTGGTGAACCAAATTGCGCAGACCCTGAAGACGCTCACGCAGCAAATGAAAATACGTGTTACAACAATCGTTGGGGGGACGTCCGTTTCGAAAAACCTCCACGTCCTTTCACGCGGAACAGACATTTTAGTGGCCACACCTGGACGCCTGATCGACCTTTTAAAGAGAGATGGCGTTGATCTGAGCAAGATCAACCATTTGGTTTTAGATGAGGCTGATCAGATGCTGGATATTGGGTTCATCCATGCCTTGCGCAAAATCGTATCTTACATAAATGAGGAACGCCAATCACAACTGTTCTCAGCTACAATGTCCAAACAGATGGAACAGTTAAGTCGCGCATATCTCAAAAACCCCAGTAAGGTAGAGGTCAATCCGCCTAATCGTACTGCAGAAAATATCGCACAAAGCGTACAGTTTGTGCAAAAACCCCAAAAACCTGAAGCGCTTCGTACCATACTGAATGCGCACCCTAAGTTGGCGAGCTTGATCTTTGTGCGCACCAAACATGGAGCGGAAAGGTTGAAAGATAGTCTCGTTGCTGACGGTTTTAAAGCAACTTCAGTGCATGGGAATAAATCACAGGGCCAGCGGGAGCGCGCCATTAAGCAGTTTCGCGCAGGCGAGATGCAAATTCTCGTTGCGACAGATGTCGCAGCACGTGGTATCGATATTCCGCTCGTTGGTCTGGTGGTGAATTATGAGCTGTCTAATGTGCCCGAAAATTATGTGCATCGCATCGGTCGGACCGCTCGGGCAGGGCGCTCTGGCATCGCAGTGACGCTTTGTACGTCAGAGGAAGTCAAGCAGCTCAGAGCAATAGAAAAACTCATTAAGATGGAAATATACGTCGACGGTGAGACACCCGATCACATGCACACCCTCAAAAAAGAGGCTCAGCACCCGAAGTCCTCCAAACCGAAGCGGCGCAGGCATCGCGGTGCATCCAAATCGGAAAAATCTGGCAAATTTACCAAGGCAAAAGCGCCCAATAAGCGCACTGCACGACGTAAGAAAACCGCAGCATAGTGCTGTGACTTAAAAGCGCGTCAATCCGACGACGTTGATGAACGAAAGGACCTTCATCATGCCCCAAGGAACCGTAAAATGGTTTAATCCAACCAAAGGCTTCGGCTTTATCGCACCTTCTGACGGTGGAAAAGATGTGTCCGTGCACATCAGTGCCGTCGAACGCTCTGGCCTCACAGGTCTGAAAGATGGAGAGAAAGTGTCTTTCGAACTCGAGACAGATGAAAGATGCGGCAAAACCTCTGCAGTTAATCTGAGCAAGGCTTAGAGTTGCTTGCGCATGCTCCAAATTGAGTTTGAGCCAGTTTGCCAAACTTAATTGGGGGCAACACGCTCTAATATTATGCATTCCCAACCCAAAGCGAGATCATCGCCAACACCCCTGCCCCCTCGCCAGCCTCCGAAAGCAGCGGCGCGATGTTCCAAACTCTTTTGGAAAAATTCACATCTCTTGAGCATCGCCTCGCCGATGTGATCGAGCGTCAGCAACAACGCGATGAGCTCATCGAAAGCACCCTAGGAGCGCTTGCCAAAGAGCTCTACTTCATCCGCCAAACTCAAAGTGTCTTTGCCCCAAAAGACACAGCGTCCCAAGA
>WTIQ01000351.1 GCA_011525185.1 Paracoccaceae bacterium
TCGAGCGAAAACCTCCTGGTTCATCTAACGAAAACACTATGATAGGCAAACCGTTGTCACGTGCCAAAGCAATTGCACTTGCATCCATCACGGCCAACCGTTTTGCCAATACATCACTGTAGGTAATTTTATCAAATCGAACGGCATCGGCGTTTTTGACGGGGTCTTTATCATAGACACCATCCACCTTTGTTCCTTTCAAAATCGCCTTACAAGCCATTTCACTGGCCCGCAGTGTTGCGGCTGTATCAGTCGTAAAATAAGGGTTTCCTGTACCAGCTGCGAAAATACACACTCGCTTTTTTTCCAAATGCCGCACTGCGCGGCGTCGAATATAAGGCTCGCAGACTTGATCCATGGGAATGGCGCTGATCACACGTGTAAACACATCCAAACTTTCAAGTGCACTCTGCATGGCTAACGCATTCATCACAGTGGCAAGCATGCCCATATAATCAGCCGTGGTCCGCTCCATCCCTTGCGCGCTGCCTTGCAAACCGCGAAAAATATTGCCCCCGCCAATAACAAGGCAGATCTCCACACCAAGATCATGAACCGTTTTAACTTCGCGCGCGATTCTCTCAACCGTTGGCGGGTGCAGGCCAAAGCCCTGCTCTCCCATCAAAGCCTCCCCAGATATTTTCAGCATAATGCGGTCGTATTTCGGGGCGGCTTGGGAGTCGTGGGGCATAGATCGCTTGTCCTCTTTTATGATTTCCTAGCAATGTCTGAAATTTCGCAGAAAGACAATCCAGTGATTGACCTCTTTGTGAAAATTATGAGACCAGATTAGGAACGATTTCATAAAGGTTTCATATGGACTTACCAGATTGGATAGCAGAAACGCCACATGATTGCCCGATCCTGATTGCGGGTCCGACCGCAAGTGGCAAGTCTGCTTTGGCGCTGGCAATTGCGCGACACTCGAATGGCCTTATTGTCAATGCAGATGCCCTTCAAGTCTATGCAAATTGGCACATCCTGACCGCGCGTCCAAGCGAGGAGGACGAACGCAAAAACCCACATAGGCTCTATGGTCATATTGCTGGAGATCAGGACTATTCAGTGGGCGATTGGCTTTCATCGGTGCGAGACCTTCTCGCTCAAGAGAAGCGTCTCATCATCGTGGGCGGCACAGGTTTATATTTCAAAGCGCTTACCAACGGTCTTGCGGACATTCCCAAAACTGAACCTGAGCTGCGCAAATCGACCCAAGCACTATACGAACAGGACGGTCTGCGGGCGCTTCTTGAGCACTTAGATGGGGAAACACTGGCAAAAATCGACACGCAAAACCCAATGCGCGTGATGCGTGCCTATGAAATTCAAATGCAAACAGGACGCTCTATCGTCTCTTGGCATGCTCAAACGCCCCCGCCTGTCCTGTCTCTTAAAAAATGTCTCCCACTTGTCATGGAGACCCCAAAAGAGATTTTAAATGCGCGCATAAACGACCGTTTTGAGCAGATGCTCGCACACGGTGCTTTGGATGAGGCGCGCGCCAATCTTGCCACATGGTGCTCAACGCACCCTTCTTCAAAAGCGATTGGGGCAAAAGAGCTTATCGCATATCTCAAGGGCGACATGTCGCTTTCAGACGCGCAAAATGCCGCCACCCTTGCGACACGTCAATATGCCAAGCGACAACGCACATGGTTTCGCAACAATATGACCGCATGGACCGCGCTTGACACGAGAACGCTCTAAACTTGGGGTAAAGACCCATGCACAAAAACGACATTGATCTCCACACATCGCTGCGTGACTTTGTAAATTTTGCGGCCACTTTGCAGCCCAGCAACGCGGGCACGTTTCATGCTGATGAGCAGACCTTACTTGAGACGATGTGCGCGACGCTCTCCAAACATCCCTCGGCTTTTGATGGTAATTCCACGTCACACCCAAGTCTTGCTATTGTCGAGACTTATTTGCCTCAGCTTCTTGGCACTATGTCTGACCCTACTACAAGATCGACCGTTGAGAGCCTCACTCGGCATCTCAACTGGTATCAAATCTATGACAAGGCCACAATTGATCAAAGCTTGGCAGAGGGCATGTTCGCGGCTCATGTGCTCGGCACAAGGGGTCTTATAAAAAGCACGTCACTGTTCTTGGGGCTGTTTCTTCTGGGACCAGGTGTGCATTACCCGCTTCATTATCATGCCGCTCAAGAGTTTTATCACGTTCTCTCTGGCGAAATTGCCATTCAACAGGGTTTGCGCAATGAGTTTAAAACGCTAAGCGAAGGCATGACCTCGATGACATTGCCCAATCGCATTCATGCATTAGAGACCCGTGATCACCCCTGTCTTATCATGTTTCTTTGGACTGGAGATATCTCGGGCAAAAACTGGTGGCTATCACATCTTGAAGAGGATTTATGGCAAAAAGACTGCTGGGAGAGGCAGAACAGTGGCGTCTGGATGAACACCGAGAGAGTTACACTTCGAGAGAGTGACCTAGCCACTTTAGAGACCTAAGCGTAATATTATCCGCCTAAAAATGAGTGTGATATGTAACTCAAAGAGATGCGCGCGCAAGATCATTCGATCAGTTTAAATAATTATCTATATTTCTGAAGCTTGAAGCGCTAACTGCATATAGCAAAGCCACGATAGTCACACCGTTAGGCTGCCACTCAACAGACCGCTATCGCAAGAATTTAAGGGTGAAGAGGGTTTTTTTTAAGAAACATCATCAGAATGCGAGGAAAACATAATTTATGAGAATGTTATCAATATGTGATCTATCAGTAGACTGCCTAAGACGGTCTAATAATGGTGCTCAGGAGAGGGGCGCTAGTCACCAGCCCTAAGCTGAAATACCACTAACACTCTGATTTTATTGATAGAAGTAGTTGCGAGTTCATAGCAATAAGGCGCAGAATGGTCAGTAATCTGGGCACCAATTCACTTTGGGGTAATACCCCCGCGAGCGCCATCCCCCTCTACTGGGTTA
>WTIQ01000473.1 GCA_011525185.1 Paracoccaceae bacterium
AAGGCGAAGTGAACATCAAAGTCACAGGGTATCAGTGGTACTGGGGCTATGAATATACTGACCATGGCTTTGCTTTTGACAGCAACATGCTGGGTGCACCTGCGACGTTGGACGAAGATACACGCCCGGCCGATGCAGATGTGCGTCCCTACGTCCTAAATGCGGCGATGGAAGCCAAGCTCGCAGAAGCAGGCTACAGCCGCGACGAATTTCTCTTAGCGACGGATACAGCGGTGGTTGTTCCCGTTAACAAAGTGATCGTCATGACGGTAACTGGCGGCGACGTTATCCATAGCTGGACCATCCCAGCCTTTGGCGTAAAACAAGACGGTGTACCAGGACGGATTGCACAGCTTTGGTTTAAGCCAGAGCAAGAGGGCGTATATTTTGGCCAGTGTTCTGAACTTTGCGGCAAAGACCACGCATATATGCCGATCACAGTAAAAGTCGTGAGCGAAGCAGAATATGAGGCGTGGCTCGAAGAGGCGGCCGAAGAATACGCAGGGATCGCAACATCGTTTGACCTCGCATCAATGTGAGAAAACGTTTCCAAGCACACGCTTGTACGACACAAGGACCGCTAGATGACTGACATCGGAGCACCGTTAAAGACAGAGCAAGACGAAGCCCAGTTTAAGGACTTCGTTGAGCTGCTCAAGCCGCGGGTTATGCGGCTAGTGGTGTTTACTGCACTTGTCGGTCTCTTGGCCGCTCCGAATACTTTGCATCCGCTCGTCGCGTTTGTGGCAATCCTATCTATTGCAGTAGGCGGGGGAGCCGCTGGTGCCCTTAATATGTGGTGGGATGCGGACATCGATGCAGTGATGCGGCGAACGCAAAATCGCCCCATCCCCGCAGGCAAAACCACCGCCGATGAGGCAAAGATTTTGGGCTTTGCTCTTTCTGGCTTTTCGGTGATGCTCCTTGGATTGGCGACGAATTGGTTTGCCGCTGGGTTCCTCGCTTTTACGATCTTTTTCTACGTCGTGATTTACACGATGTGGCTCAAGCGCGTTACGCCCCAGAACATCGTAATTGGCGGCGCTGCTGGGGCGTTCCCTCCGATGGTGGGTTGGGCCGCATCAACGGGTAGTGTGTCACTTGAGAGCATATTGCTCTTTTCCCTCATCTTCCTGTGGACTCCTCCGCATTTTTGGGCGCTCGCCCTCTTTACCCGCTCGGATTATGACAACGCCTCTGTGCCGATGCTGACCGTCACACACGGACGTAAAAGCACGCGTAAGCATATCCTCGTTTACACGGTGCTCTTGGCCGCCTTTGCTCTGGCAATGATGTTTACGAACATCGCCGGCCCAGCCTTTATTGCGACCGCGCTGGTTCTCAATGCGCTCTTCCTCAAAGGGGCGTGGGCGATCTACAACAGGAACGAAGAGCAAAGCGACGCAGACAGCTTTGCCGCCGAGCGTAAATTTTTCAAACTATCGCTCCTCTATCTCTTTGCCCATTTTGGCGCCGTCTTGATAGACGTGGCACTGATCAGATTTGGAGTGTGGGGTAGCCTATGAGTTTCCGAGACGATCACGAATTGCACAAGCGTCGTTTTGGACGCAACCTTGGGCTCGGCATCGTCCTTGCTGGTTTTGTGGCTGTTATATTCGGTTTGACGGTTGTTAAGATCACAGAAGGCAATATCGCCGAAGCGATTGCGGGGAGCACGGCAAATGACAGCTGATGCGAATACCAAAACCGCACTAAAAGCGCTTGGCGTGGTTGTGACGATGGGCTCGCTTGCTTGGGCTTCGGTTCCGCTTTACGATTGGTTTTGTCGCACAACAGGCTTTGGCGGCGTTACTCAGGCCTCTACTACGGCCTCTGATGTGGTGCTCGATCAAACGATAAAAGTACGTTTTGATGCCTCGGTTGATCGTGGATTTGCGTGGGAATTCAAGCCGATGGAACGCGAAGTAGAGCTACGTATAGGTGAAACGGGCCTTGCCTTTTATGAGGCCTACAATCCGACCAATCGCCCCATCGCTGGAACAGCAAGCTATAATGTCGCCCCCTTTGATGCAGGTGGCTATTTCACAAAAATTGCCTGCTTTTGCTTTGAAGAGCAGGTGTTGCAACCAGGTGAGCGCGTGGAAATGCCTGTCACATTCTACGTTGATCCCGAGATTGTAAAAGATCGTGATGCAAAATTTGCAAAAGTAATCACGCTCTCTTACACCTTTTATGAAACTGATCTTCCGCAAGAGACAGCCGCTCTTGCGCCCGAGATAACCAAACAAACTAACTAGCCATCCGATGAGGGAATACCATGGCGCATGAAAAAAACCACGACTACCACATCCTAAATCCTTCGATCTATCCCTTTTGGGGGGCGGTCGCTGGATTTGTAATGCTTTTCGGAGCTGTTCTCTTTTTCCATGACGGTGGTCCATGGCTCCTCCTCGCAGGCCTTTTGGGCGTGCTTTATGTTATGTATGGCTGGTGGGCCGAAACTATTGCTGAAAACCATGCAGGCGATCATACGCCAGTGGTGCTTATTGGCCTCAGGTACGGCTTTATCCTCTTTATCATGTCAGAGGTTATGTTCTTTTCAGCTTGGTTTTGGAGCTTTTTCAAACACGCCATGTATCCTATGGGAGAGAACAGCCCGATGGTCGATGGTGTTTGGCCGCCAGCTGGCATTGAGACCTTTGACCCATGGCACTTGCCGCTTATCAACACGCTGATTTTGCTTTGCTCAGGTGCCGCGGCCACATGGGCACACCATGCTCTGGTGCACGAAGAAAATCGGGAAGACATGAAATGGGGTCTTTTAATCGCAATCGCACTGGGTGCCATCTTTACTGTCTTTCAGGCCTATGAATACGGTCATGCGGCCTTTAGCTTTTCAGGGAATATCTATGGCGCAAACTTCTTCATGGCGACAGGCTTTCACGGTTTTCATGTGATCGTGGGGACGATATTCTTATTCGTGTGCTTGATG
>WTIQ01000023.1 GCA_011525185.1 Paracoccaceae bacterium
GGCGTGATGAAACCGCGGGAGCGTAAAGCGGCGCAGACCAATCCAGAGGGTGAAGAGCAAGCAAGCCCCCGCGGCCCCAGAGATAGCCCAAAATCCATTCGCAGAGAGTGCCCCATGCAGATTGAAGGATAAAAGCCCCACGAACAGCAAAACCGCACTGAACAAAGGCCAAAACGCACGGCACAACGCATCGCACAGCAATCCAGCATAGGTGAACCCCGTGGCAAGGCGAAGCCGTCTATTACGTTTTAAGTCCTCGGACACTCCTCACACACTCCAGCGACAACATAATCAACAGTAGCGTTAAAGCCATGAAGGAAGTGTATCTCGATTTATCATTTCCTCAAGGGTCGGTCTGGGACGAATAACGGCAAATTGATCCCCCTTCACCAAAACTTCGGGCACCAATGGGCGCGAATTATATTCACTTGCCATCACCGCACCATAGGCACCGGCGGTGCGAAAGGCGACCAAGTCGTCACTTTTGACCTGAGCAACGGCGCGTTCTTTTGCAAATGTATCCCCCGTTTCACAAACCGGCCCAACAATGTCATATTCCATCACGGGCTGTCGCGGGGCGGGCTCCACAACGGTCACAACATCATGATGCGCCTCATACATCGCAGGACGAATAAGATCATTCATCGCCGCATCCACGATCATAAACTGCCGCCCCTCGCCCTCTTTGACATAAATCACAGAGGACACGAGCAAACCCGCGTTGCCAGCAATCAATCGACCAGGCTCAAGTTCTATTTTACAGCCCAAATGACCCGTTTCGCGCTTGATTAGGTCCAAATACTCATAAGGAAGCGGTGGGTTTTCATTGCTCTTAGAATAAGGGATCCCAAGACCGCCCCCCAAATCAAGCCGTTTGATGTCGTGCCCGTCAGTGCGTAAGGTCTCGGTCAATTCAGCGACTTTGCGATAGGCCAGAGCGAAGGGTTCCAAATCGGTCAATTGACTGCCGATATGCACATCAATCCCAACGACCTGTAACCCCTCAAGCTGCGCTGCCAAATTGTAAACCTCGCGCGCTTTGGAAATCGGAATGCCGAATTTATTTTCCGACTTTCCCGTTGCAATTTTCGCATGCGTCTTTGCATCAACGTCTGGATTTACGCGCACCGTGATCGGGACTGTTTTCCCCAAACTTTGAGCAACCTCATTCAGCAAATGCATTTCAGGTTCGCTTTCCACGTTGACCTGACGCAATCCACCTGCAAGCACCATCTCCATTTCCGCGCGTGTTTTACCAACGCCTGAAAAGACGATCCGCTCAGGTGGCACACCCGCTGCAATCGCACGCTGATATTCGCCGCCTGACACAACGTCCATACCCGCTCCGAGACGGGCAAGTGTCTTTAAAATAGCCTGATTAGAGGCGGCCTTCATCGCATAGCATATAAGGTGATCCACGCCCTGAAGCCCCTCATCAAAAAGACGGAAATGCCGCTCTAAAGTAGCTGTTGAGTAGACATAAAACGGCGTGCCAACGGCTTTGGCAATATCCGTCAAAGACACATCTTCAGCATGTAGTGCACCTGACTTATATGTAAAATGGTCCATCTCTCTCGCCCTGATCGTTCCAATCCCATGCCCTACAAGAGGGCACGAGGATAGGCAATCGTAATTGTTTCGTCATAAAACCGCCCTGATCCGTTCGATCGCCTTTAAAATATTGTCCGCGCTATTGGCATATGAAAACCGAACAAAGCCTTCCCCATTTGCCCCAAAACTGGTGCCTGCAATGGTCGCAACCCCTGCGCGCTCTAAAAAGAGATCTTGCGCCTCTTTCGCACTCAAACCCGTTTGGGAAATATTGGGAAATGCATAAAATGCTCCAAACGAGCGTTGGCAAGTAATATTCGGCAAATCGTTTAAAGCATCAACAATCAAACGCCGACGCTGATCAAATTCGCGACCCATCTCAAGCACAGGCTCACGTGGTCCTTCAAGTGCCGCAAGCGCTGCATGTTGTGCGGCAGCATTGACGCAAGAATGATCATTGATACACAGCCGTGTGACATGCTCGACCAGAGCCTCAGGCCAGACCGCATAGCCAATGCGCCAGCCCGTCATGGCATAGGTTTTGGACCACCCATCCAAAACAATAACCCGATCTTTGAGTTCACGATAGGATAACAAACTGGTATGAGCGTGCCCCTCATAGAGCATCTGACTGTAAATTTCATCGGACAGCACGGCGACGTGCGGGTGCGCCAAAAGCCCCTCTGCGAGCCGATCAAGCTCTGATTTGGGAACAACGCCGCCCGTCGGATTGCTTGGAGTGTTGAGAATAATCAAACGCGTAAGGTCAGTGATTTTTGATAAGACATCGTCGGCCGAAAAAGAAAAACCGCTCGCTTCATTCAGTCTTATGGGAACGGGGGATGCACCACTGTAACGGATCATGCTTTCGTAAATTGGAAAACCAGGGTCAGGATACATGATCTCGGCCCCCTCTTCTCCAAACATCAAAGCCGCAAAAAACATCGTCGGTTTTCCACCTGGAACGATCACGATGCGTTGAGGATCGACGTTCACGCCATGGCGAGCGTTAAGGTCGCTGCTCACAGCCTCCCGCAGCTGAGGTAAACCATTGGCTGGGGTATATCCATGATGACCTGCCTCAAGTGCCTTGATACCCGCGGCGACAATGTGGGGCGGTGTAGGGAAATCTGGTTGTCCAATTCCGAGATTTATAATGTCGCGACCAGATGCAGCCAGTGCTTGCGCCCGTGCCAAAACCACAAAGGCGGATTCTGTTCCAAGCCTACTCAGTGACTGTGCAAGTTTGAGCTGCGCCACGGTGTCTGCCCCTAGCCTTGATTAACAACCGCGGACGGGGGAATGGGCGCCCCGCCAGCACCGCATCCCGTCAACATCATTAAAGTTGCAAGGGTGAGGGAAATCATAACATACTTCATTCTTTTAACTTTTCTTCCCAACGGGCAATTTGCGCCCTGACTTGCACAGGTGCTGTTCCGCCATAAGAGGTTCTGGAGGCAACAGAATTTTCAACACTTAATACGGAATATATATTGTCATTGATGTCAGGACAAAGCGCTTGCATATCCTTAATATCAAGCTGATGAAGCTCTTTCCCTTGACGTTCTGCCAGCGCAACAATCGCTCCTGTCACATGATGTGCGTCTCTGAATGCCATTCCTTTTTCGCGCACCAACCAATCCGCTATATCTGTTGCCGTTGAAAAGCCGCTTCCGGCAGCAGCCTGCAAATTCTCAGGCAGTGCCTTTAGATCAGCCATCATTCCTGTCATCGCCGCAAGCGACAAAAGCAAGCTTTCGGCTGCATCAAAGACCTGCTCTTTGTCCTCTTGCATGTCTTTTGAATAGGTCAGAGCTAAGCCCTTCATAACGGTCATCAGGGCAACATTTGCCCCCATAATGCGCCCTATCTTTGCCCGAATGAGCTCAGCAGCATCTGGGTTTTTCTTTTGCGGCATAATGGAGGAGCCCGTCGAAAATCGATCCGAGAGTTTTACAAAGCGAAACTGTGCAGAGGACCAAATCACAATCTCTTCTGACAAACGGCTAAGATGCATGGCGCAGATCGACGCGGCATTTAAAAAATCAAGCGCGAAATCCCGATCACTCACGGCATCAAGTGAATTTGCGCAAGGCGCGTCAAACCCAAGTGCTTTGGCTGTTCTCTCTCGATCAATGGGAAAAGACGTTCCTGCAAGCGCCGCGGCCCCCAAGGCACATTCATTCATGCGCTCGCGCCCATCCTTCATCCGAGACAAATCACGCCCGAGCATTTCCACATAGGCCATCATATGATGCCCCCAAGTCACAGGCTGCGCGGTCTGCAGATGGGTAAACCCAGGCATGACCCAATCAACACCCTGCTTCGCTTGATCCAAAAGGGTCCGCATGAGAGCGGTTATTGCATCAATAGAGAGGTCATAATGATCTCTCACCCAGAGACGAAAATCATTGGCCACTTGATCGTTACGCGAGCGCGCCGTGTGCAACCGGCCTGCTGGCTCGCCAATGAGGTCTTTCAATCGCGCCTCAACATTCATGTGAATGTCTTCCAACTCAACCTGGAATTCGAATTTACCAGCGCGTAATTCCTCTAAAATCTGGCGCAGACCAGACTGAATTGCCTCCTCATCCTGGGCAGTTAAAATACCCTGAGCGCGCAACATCTCTGCATGAACTTGGCTGCCTGCTATATCTTGCTCGGCCATTTTTTGATCAAACCCGATTGAGGCATTGATCGCTTGCATAAGCATGTCAGAGCCGTCTTCAAAACGTCCGCCCCACATTTTATTCGATTTTTGGCTCTGCATTTTCACTCACGCTTTGGTTTAATTTCAAGGCTGATCCTTAGCCTGACCATGAATAATCTGCAAACTTGTTTTTGAGAAAAGCTTAGTCAGTAAACCTGTGAATGCCTTCCACATCGGGGCTATCAAGAAGGCAGCCACCCACGTCAGAGCATCACCGGTTGGAAGAGAGCAGCCAAACAGGATACGATCCATTAACTTGACGTTCTTGGCATTAGACTATGCCGCAACTGTCACAGACGTTCTGCTCGGTTGTAAATAGAGCCAAAGTTAGAAGGCTATTTGCGATTATTATATTTCGATAAGTTAAATCAAAGATTAGCGTCCAAAATAAATCCGCGATGCTATATCCTTAAATGTTTATTTACTTTAAAAACATATAACCGTTACTATAGTCTCTCAATAGACATCTAATACATCGAGAAAGAGATACTGAATGAAGATTGATTTGGCAAACCTTAGCGTAGAGGATTTAAACGAGTTAGAAGCACAGCTGAAATCGGAGCGGCTGGAGCGCGCCGACAGAGAAAGAGTTACACTTTTAGACGACATGTGCGCGCTTGCACATGAACGCGGGTTTAATGCAAAAATTGAAGAGAAAAATAATCGTGTGATCGTAACTATAAAAGCGACAAGCACGGGCTCAAATAAAAAAAACAAATGCCAAATATGTTAATCCAGAAAATCCAAAAGAAACATGCTCTGGACGCGGCAAACGCGCTGCTTGGGTTACCGCAGCACTTTCAAACGGAAAGTCTTTGGAGGACCTTCTCGCACCATAAGGGTATGAAAATCACCGTCTAATACCACTAGTTTATGTATTTTTCAGTTCTCTAAAGAAAATACTTCATGTAAATTTTAATGCGGCCTGCCCCTCTGGCAGGCGCAATCTATATGGCAAAGCATTGAAAAATATTCTTTTTGGGATGTTTTGCAATGACCCTACCATCGCAAGCTCGCGCCCACTCAGGCAGCCGCAGCCCTTATCTCTTAACGGGAGCGGCGTTATGCAGGGATCTTTATTTATGATTTTTGCAGCGCGTCCCTAATTTCCTTTAAGATATCCAACTCCGTCGGACTTGCGTGTTCTGATGGCGCCTCTTCAACGGCTTTTCGTGCGCTTGCATCTTTCACTTTATTGACCGTCCGTACCAAAATAAACACAACAAAAGCGATTATTATAAAGTTGATCAAAGCCATTATAAATGCGCCATAGGCGAATACAGAAACGCCTGCATCACGTGCCGCCTCTAGAGACGCATATGTCCCGTCACCACTTAAAACCATGAACAAATTCGTGAAATCTACGCCGCCAAGAAATAAGCCAATAATAGGATTCAACAAATCATCAACCATCGACTTTACAATTGCGGTGAAAGCCGCCCCAATAATGATGCCGACGGCCATATCCATCACATTTCCTTTTGCAATGAAATCTCTAAAATCGCTAAACATTTTTTATCCTTTCTTATGAGGTAGAAATTGAAGGCAAATTTGAGTATTGTGCCTGAATTTAACTGTAGTTTTATGGCACTACCTCCAGAAAGGAGAAACATCCACGGGGAAAGACGACTAAGAAAAGACCTTTGCATTGAACCAGAACGCTCAATTTAGGCCTATACATGAGCCAGAGTTCTGTCACATCGCACACTTAATTTTACTGGGTTTTGCGGACGACCCTGACCCTCTGTTATGAGCGCCGATATCGTTCAGGCGCATAGGGTGACAGGTCTATATTGGGCAGCTGCCCCTCAATTAGCCCCGCAATCAAGCGCCCAGTTTTCGGACCAGCCGTCAGTCCCACATGTTGGTGGCCAAATCCTGTAAAGACGCCCGTGCTGCCCAACTCGCCAATTAAGGGAAGGCTATCAGGTGTTGAAGGACGAAACCCCATCCATTCTTCGGTGTCCTCATACGTCATATGCGGAAAATACTGAGCCACGCGTTTACGAATAAGCTTCACCGGGCCCGAGCTTGGCCCAAGCTTAATCCCACCAAACTCGACAGTGCCGGCACAACGCAATCCGTCTGACATTGGGGTCACTGCAAATTTACCGACCGTCATCATCATCGGATGCTTGGGAACAAGAGACGGGTTCTTATAGACAACATGATATCCGCGTTCGGTCTCAAGTGGCACATTTAGACCCAGCTTGCCCATAAGCGGTTTTGACCAAATCCCAGCGGTGAGCACAAGTTTGTCGCAGTCAAATGTGCCTTGATCTGTGACAACCGTTTTGATCCTCTTATTTTCAAAAAGAAAATCCTGAACAGCCGTTTGAATAAATCGCCCACCTTCCTTTATAAATGCCTGATAAAGGGCGTTGATGTATCCATGGGGATTTAGGATATGGCCCTGCCCCTTCAGCACCGCAAGGCATTTTATGCCAGGCCCTAGGGCTGGCTCCGCCTCTTGCACCGCGTCATTCGACAAAATCTCTGGCGAAAGACCATGCGCCTGTTTTATTGCCCAACCGTACGCATCATGTTGAAAATCTGAATAGGTTTTGTACGCATAGCCAAAGGCGCTGTCTGCAATCCAATCTTGGGCAGAGGTTCCTGCTGCAAGCGCTTTATGTTGCTCAACAGCATCGCTAAGGATCGGAGCCAAACCATCGCTCGCAGCTTTCGCACCCGTCTCGTTGGCATGAGACAAGAATTTCACCAACCAAGGCGCAAGCGTTGGCAGATACCGCCATTTCAAAAAGAGGGGTGTGTCTTGCGATAAAAGATATTTTGGTATTTTGCGGATTAGACCCGGCTCCGTCACTGGAACCAATGCCCATTGCGCAATCAGGCCTGCATTTCCGAAAGATGCCCCCGTTCCTGGCAAATGAGGGTCCATTAGAGTCACGTCGTGACCAAAGCGATTGAGCCATAGCGCAGTGCTGACGCCGTTTATCCCAGCACCGACAATCAAAATACGATATGTCAACTTAAACACTCACATATAAAATCCATAAGCATTTAAGCCTCTTGCCATAACCGACTGCGTTGGGCGTCGCCAAACGGGTTAGTCACTAGACAATAGCCAAGCGTTATGAAAAAGGAAGCACGAACAGGAGACATGTAATGACGACTACCCGCTTTGCCCCTTCCCCCACTGGATATTTACACATTGGCAACATGAGACCTGCGCTAATGAATTATCTCGTGACGCGCAAGGCAGGGGGCACTTTTATTCTAAGAATAGATGACACAGACCCAGAGCGCTCAAAGGAAGAATACGTCGAAGCCATCAAGGAAGATCTGACGTGGCTCGGGCTTACATGGGATCGGATAGAGCGGCAATCAGAGCGTCTTGAGCGCTACGACGCGGCAGCTGAAAAATTGCGGGATATGGGCCTGCTCTATGAATGTTTTGAAACGCCAACGGAGCTTGACCTAAAGCGGAAAAAGCAACTCAATATGGGAAAGCCACCTGTTTACGATCGGGCAGCTCTCGATCTAAGTGACGATGAAAAGAGCGCTCTTCGCGCTGAGCGGGGGGCAGGTCACTGGCGCTTTAAATTGGATCAAAAGCGGGTCGAGTGGCGTGACGGTATTTTGGGGGATATTTCGATTGATACGGCCAGTGTCTCGGACCCAGTTCTGATCCGAGGAGATGGGCAATATCTTTATACGCTCGCCTCTGTGGTCGATGATTTGGAGATGGGGATTTCACATGTCGTGCGCGGATCTGATCATGTCACCAATACGGCCACTCAAATCCAGATGATGAAGGCCCTCTCGGACAAACTTCCAAACTTTGCACATCACTCTCTCTTAACTGGCCCCAATGGTGAAGCCCTCTCCAAACGACTTGGCACCCTTGCGTTAAGAGATTTGCGTGAAAAAGGCGTTGTCGCAGAAGCTCTCATCAGTCAAATGGCTCGACTAGGGTCCAGTCAGCCTGTCGAATTGCGCAAAAATTTGCAAGAAACTGCTGATGGTTTTGACTTGGGACACTTTGGATCAGCCCCCACAAAATTTGATGCCGACGAACTCTTTCCGCTTACAGCGCGTCATCTGCAAACACTTGAAGCGGAAGATGTGCAAAGCACTTTGCGCGCAGTGGGCGTGCCAAGTGATCTGGAGCAACCGTTTTGGAGCGTTATTCGAGAAAATATAACAACCCTTCATGACGTGGCGCTGTGGTGGGATATTTGCAAAAATGGGACCAAACCCTTGATCGCTCCTGAAGACCAAGACTTCGTTAAACTGGCCTTTTCCCTGCTCCCTAACGAGAATTTTACAGCAGATACTTGGGGCCTTTGGACTCAGGAAGTAAAATCTGAAACGGGACGTAAAGGCAAAGCACTCTTTATGCCGCTGCGCAAAGCGCTTACGGGACAAGAACGTGGCCCAGACATGGGTGCCCTATTACCATTGTTGCAAAATCCCAAAGGTTTTATTGACGGTAGCTTGTAATCATACCCTCAAGCTCTGGCAAAACCGTGGCAAGAGAGCGCGCCAACTCACGCGCGCGCAAATCATTTCCATCCGAAGCTTCGCGCTGGCAAGATCGCAAAGTATCGCTCAGCGCGCTAAAGCCCAGCATACCAGCACCTCCCGCGACTTTATGTGCACCATTTGCAAGCTCAGCGAGTTGAAGACCTTCGCTAGAAGCGTGAAATTCTTGCAATTGTTGATGCAGCGTTTTGTATTGGTTTAAAAGCTCATCAAGGCCCAAAATTTCACTTAATTCATTATGGGTGTCTTGATTCAACTTCAATAAAGTTGAACTTTGATTTTGCATTGTGGTGTCCGTTTTATGTTGCTTTCGATTTTGTTGACAAAAGGCACCCTTTACGGCCCTGCGAATATCTTCAGATTGAAAGGGTTTTTGCAACACGCGATCATTATTCGACATCTTTTGCTCAAAGGCCATGGCGCGTTCTGTCACTGCACCGCCAGTCATAAATAAAAACGATGCTTCATCTACGCCTTGCGCACACATTTCCTCATAGAATGTGATCCCGTCCATCTCCGGCATCATAATATCGCTCAGAATAACGTCGGGCCTTTCACCTTGCTCAAACTGTGACAAAGCCTCTTCCGCGTTTGAAAATATCCGAATATCGCATTCATCTTTCAACATTCGTGCTGCAAGATTAAGAACCAATTTATCATCATCAACGATGAATAACTCTGGCTTGTGGTCTTGTAAATTCTGCTCATCGTCTTTGACGACAGGCGCCTCCTCTTCCAGAATGCTATCAGGCGAAAATGGAATGGCGATGAACACCTTTGTGCCCTCACCAAGCTCGGAGCTAATCGAGATATCCCCACCGACATCCCTCAAAATACGCCGACAAATGGAGAGACCTAAACCCGTACCGCCGCTCACAGCGTTTTTCGTGAAAAAGGGCTCCCAAATCCGCTCCAAGTCTTCCTGTGAGATACCTTTCCCATTGTCTTCGATGCGAATATGAACGGTGTCTCCTTCGTCATAAACACGCACTTTAATCTTATTTTTTGTTCGGTCTTCAGTCTCAAACGCACGCGCTGCATTGCTAAACGTATTCAAAACAACCTGCGACAGCCGAGCGGGAGACAGGGGCACGCGCGCGCGACCGTCTAATTGTATATCCAATTTCGCCCTGTGTTTGAGATCTGACATCGCCATGCGCGAAGCAATACGGATCACATCCCGAGGATCACTGCTATCTTTTTCCTCATTACTGTCGCTGATGGATTTCGGGTCAGAGACGATTTCACGAACATAACGTGCACCCGTTAGGGCCGTATCTATGACTTCGTTGCATTCAGAGGCGTCAATTTCATCTGAATTGACTATATTTTTCATAACTTCCAGATTGCCCAAAACATAGGTCAGAGGATTGTTAATCTCATGCGCAACCCCTGCCGCCAAAGTTCCCATGGACGCCAAGTGCGATGAAAGCTGGATCTGTGCGTCGCGTTCACGGATTTCTTGTTCGGCTTTGATCCGCTCGGAAATATCCCTGAATACGCCGAGAAGCCGCGTGGTCCCCTCTAGGTCGATCAAACTGGAACTGATTTCCGTTGGCACAATAACCCCATCGGCACGAACGATCGGAAAATGTATTGAGGCTCGCCTATTTTGCATCAGTGCTGCAATATGATCACTGAAGGCCTGTCGTGCTTCGTCATTCATCAAGGGCGGATGTAAATCCGATTGATGCGACCCTACCAGCTGAGAAATGGGATTGCCCCACAAACGCTCCGCAGGCTGATTGGCCTCTAAGATAATCCCACTGTCGATATCGGCCAAAACGGCAGCATCATTCATTTCATGGAAGAGCACAGTGAAACGCTTTTGCGTATCCAGAAGCTTTTGCTCAACCAGTTGCATCGACGTTTGGTCTGTCAATGACCCAACCATCAAAGTGGGCTTGCCGCGATTATTCCGTAACGTCGTACCATTTGCGATATAGTACCCAAAGGATCCATCTCCCCGTTTTAGGCGCATTTCGATATTGGTGTAGGGGATATGTTGGTGAATATGGTTTTTTATATTTTGCTCTACTCTGTCACGATCGAGCGGATGCATCATCTCCCTAAAATCAGCCATAATTTTGGGCGAATTTTTTGGGTCAATTCTGACGATTTCGCACATGCGATCTGACCATTCAACAAAATCCCATTTGATGTCCCAGATCCAATATCCATCAACTGAATGGTTAAGAAACGCTTTCATTGCACGGTTTTGGATACGCGTGGAGTGGTCTTTGTACGCTCGAGAGAGTAAATCTGATGCTGATTTCCACTGTTTGCAAACAAATGAGTCAAAATCGCTCGATACGTCCAACGATCCAGCCAATTCACATGTCTTGACCAATAAAAGGCAACTAAGTTCGCCACCTTTCGTTCTAGCAGAACGTATCGCACTCACAAAGGCTTCAATATCAGCCTCAGTTTCAAGGCAACAAACAATAAATCCGAGTTCAGCAGCAGGGTGTATTGTCCAACTGGTCAATTCCTCTACCGAAACGCTACCGACACGAACCGTATTGTCCAATGCATCCTTAATGAAATTTTCCCAAAACGCTGACTCATGCAACTGAAAAACCGTGCAATCGTAGGTACTCACAGCGCTCTCCCTTTCTTTGAGCGGAACCCAAATCCTACAAC
>WTIQ01000514.1 GCA_011525185.1 Paracoccaceae bacterium
ACACCCAAGGCAACGCCGCCACTGGCCTTTTCAGTCCTTTTACAGAGTTGTGTTTAATATAACACGCAGGGTACTTGGTTGGTTTGTTTACAGTATCTGATCTCGTAAAAGGTATGATTTAGAACTACTTAAAACAAATCTACAGGTCGTAACGTTGTCAAAAGGGCTTGCTTCGATTTCCACCTGAGCCCTGTGCTGTTGTTTTCGTTGTAATTAAAAAGAGTCTTAAAAAAATTAGACGCCATAAGGCGCCTAATCTCTTAAAAACCAGTTTTAGGATCTTAATTTGTTGTTGTTGTTGTTGTTGTTGTTGACGTTGATCCCTCTTCAGTCACCACGACAGCAACTGCCGCGACTGCGACCGCTGCAGCTATAGCTACTGTACTTACGGCAACGCCACCAACGACGACGCCTGTCGCCGCAGCTGCCGCCGCCGCGCTTGCTGCAGCTGCACTAGCAGCACCCGCTGCTGCACCACTTGCGGCTGCACTCGCACCAGCCGCGGCGCTTGAAGCACCAGCGCTTGCTGCAGCACTAGATGCACCGCTTGCCGCGGCGCTTGAAGCGCCACCTGCTGCGCTACCTGAAGCACTACCAGCTGCAGCGCCAGAAGTTTGAGCGAGTACCGGCGACCCGCTGAGCGCAACGACGGAAAGAGTCATTAGAAATTTTTTCATTTGAATCATCCATTTAAACTTATCTACGGCAGATTAGCTGTGTCTCATTAAAATTTCAAGTTCGGTTTTCGTTACCTTTTCCTTCAGAAACACAGAATTCGTTAGTCGAGTCTTTCTATCAATAGGGACCCTAGAGTAGGACTGAGGTATTGGTTTGAACGTCGTACAAGCCCATTGACTTCGAAATAATATTCATTCTCGGTTTTGAAAGTGCCATCATCGCAAGTCTCAACTGCGCGTCTAACCAAAAACGCCTTGTCAAACACCAATATTTCTCGTTGCTTGCTTTCAACATAGACGGCACATGAAAACTCTTTGGTGACCATCTTATTATCAGCGGCAAGCCAGGTTTGCGTTTTAATATATGTTGTGGTGTTCGCAATAAGATTAAGTGAAGGATAGGCGCCAGCAGAAGACATGAGATCATCCCCAAGACCGCGGGAGGCAATTAAAAACCCGTTCCTTAGGGTGATTGTCGCACCGTCAACGCCAAGCCAAACCTCCCCCATATTACGACCTGGGTATTTTATAGATGTTCCATTTTTACCACTCTCAAGCTCAACAAATAAGATCTCTAACCCTGAGGCATCAATTTTCTCTCTCGTGACAAGTTTACGAGCATCAATGAATTTTTGCGGTTTCTTTTCTGTCGATATGACATCTTTTAGAGTCGAAAAAATTTCAATTTCACCTTTCTTAAGATCGGCAGAATTTGTGCAAGCAATGAGAGTAGAAATACCAACAAGGAGGCTCAAAAGTCGAATCATTTCCAGATCCTCCCAACTTCTCTGCCAATTTGCATATCTTGTGCATCTCGAGCCATTTTGTAGAGCTGGCGTCCTGTTGCTAAGCGTGCACCACCGTCACGCGTAATGGGTCGGATTGTGAAATTACGTTTTGACATGCTGGGGTTTCCAGTGAGCCAATCCATTGGAATTTCTACGTAAATACCTTTATCAAAGGAGCCTTCCCCAAAGACGTCAAAGGGAACGTCTGTAAGTGTTGCGTAGCCGCCGACTTCCCAACCATTCGCGAAGCGCCGAGACAGCTTAGTTGTCGCTCCCCAATCCCCTGCGAGATATCGCCCTGCATTAACTTCGACATTAAATGGCCCGCCATTATCAAAGTAAAGGGATACCTTCCCCACTGTTGCTTCGTAATCTTGAAGACCAAAGCGCATGTCAAAATCGCGCTGACGAACATGATGAACATCAAGCCCGAGCGCAAATGAGGAGGATTTGGGCATATAAAGAAATTCGCCACCAACGCCCGCAAACATCGGCTCTAATAGGCCACCATGCGCGCGGATGAAGAAATCTGGGCTCAGGCGATCGACATATTCAAGTTTGAAATCATGGATATGACCATTTTGACCTTCGATGTCATAATATCCCCAATTAGATTGTACTTTAGGGAGAGAGCCCCCGCCGTCTAAGCGTTTATTTTCCGTAAAAGTTGTTAGGAGAGATTTTTTAAGCGTTCCTGAAACTGAAAGATTTCGTGTGAAATTATATTTTAGTCCAAGTTCAGCACCAACCTCGACGCTGAGAGGAAGATCGGGATTGAAAAGGCGTTGAGAAAAATAAGGTCCAATTCCATAATTGAACTTTCTCTCTGGATCTAATTCAAATGGCAGCTTTTCTGTATCAGTGGACTGTATCGATCCGCTCAAGCCAATCTCTGTGCCGCCACTGACTTGCTCGCTGCTGACGCGTTCTAGATCAATCGTGTAGCTTGCAAGTTCAAGTTCCGCACTGTGAAAAACAATAACGGCGCGTTTAATATTGTCAGATGTGAATCGTTGGATTGTTGCACTCGCGCGGCCAAGGGCCTGAGCATAAGAGCGATAAGAGGTATTGCGCAGATCTACGCGAACATAATCTGGATATTCTGCTATGTTGAGAATTTCAAATCCATCCACGCGTAATACTTCAAGCAGTGTCGCGCGATCCGTGCGCTGAACTGAGTTTGAGCCACCACGTGCCCGCATTGGAACCGGTGCTGTCTCTTTACCCGCGCCATAGGGTGGACGTTTGGGGTTCAGGTTTATATTGGCACCAAGAGAAATGGTGGAGCCGTGTAGATACTGTGCAGAGACTGAAAACGTATCGTTTATGCGGTATTGCGCGCCAATATTCCAAGGCGATGCGACATTAAGGTAGCCAGATTCTCGACGCATGAGATCAGAGGTATATTCAGCCGCAAATTTCAGATCAGGATTGTAACGATAGGTGACGCCAGCAAAGGGAGCTGCATCTCCTTGAAACCAGTT
>WTIQ01000171.1 GCA_011525185.1 Paracoccaceae bacterium
ATGATCACTATTCCGGCAATATACTTACGCCTCTAGGCTGGAGCGATTGCGTGCGAATTTCCCTCTGCCACTACAATACACTCGCTGAAGTAAAAACACTGCTGAGCGCATTTGCAGCCCTTAACCTCGCTTAAGCCAGACCCAAGGCAGGCGTGGGCTTGCTTTCTGCGTAAACATATAATTGTGCTGAGAGCATTAAAACCTCGCAAAACTTGATCCGTTAAAAATCTTTTTGAGGTTATCCTTAACAATTTAAAACGCGGCAGTGATGAAATCGCAGCGTTGGCGCATGATCAAGGGCTTGTGATGCATCAATATGATCGTCACAAACCCGCAATCTGGAAAACGGTGCAAGCAATTTGCAAGGTTTTTGAGAAGGTATAAACCCATTCCCTCAAGTTGCAGGGAAAACTGCCGCTTTGCCCTTCCCCTCACTGAAATTTGGTATATGTAAAGACTGTTAAATGCGAGATGTTATAAGAACAGAAAGACAAGACCATGGCAGACGGTGCAAGCGATTTACATGCAAAACCAACCGAAGACATTTCCGTTCGGGAGGTGTTTGGCATTGACACTGATATGGTGGTCAAAGGCTTTTCTGAGCGCTCTGCGCGTGTGCCTGAGGTCGACAGCACGTATAAATTTGACGCAGATACCACCATGGCGATTTTGGCGGGGTTTTCGCATAACCGCAGGGTCATGATCCAAGGCTACCACGGGACAGGAAAGTCAACCCATATCGAACAAGTGGCGGCGCGTCTCAATTGGCCCACTGTGCGCGTGAACTTGGACAGTCATATCAGCCGAATTGATCTGATCGGAAAGGATGCGATCAAGCTCAAAGATGGCGTTCAAGTGACCGAATTTCACGAAGGGATTCTTCCCTGGGCGCTTCGCAATCCAGTTGCAATTGTTTTTGACGAATATGACGCGGGTCGCGCTGATGTGATGTTTGTGATCCAGCGTGTTTTGGAACATGACGGCAAACTGACACTCATGGATCAAAACGAAATTATCACCCCGCACCCGATGTTTCGCCTCTTTGCGACTGCAAATACTGTCGGACTTGGTGACACGACGGGGCTTTATCATGGGACCCAACAGATTAACCAAGCGCAAATGGACCGCTGGTCACTTGTCTCCACGCTCAATTATCTCTCCATTGATGCGGAAGCTGCGATTGTTCTGGCAAAAGCCCCCCATTACAACAACGAACAGGGTCGCAAGATCATTCGTCAGATGGTAACTGTGGCAGATTTTACCCGCACAGCCTTTATGAACGGGGATCTTTCCACAGTGATGAGCCCCCGTACAGTTATCAACTGGGCTCAAAATGCCGAGATCTTCCGCGGCAGTGTTGGCTATGCCTTCCGTCTGTCGTTCCTCAATAAGTGCGATGAACTGGAGCGCCAAACCGTAGCCGAATTTTATCAGCGCTGTTTTGATGAAGAATTGCCAGAAAGCGCTGTGAGCACGAGCGTGAGCTAAACCAACACAAAGAGACCTTCTTTAAACGTGATTCAAGCGCGAAGGACGATAAGAAAGTGAGGTAACGCTCATGGCCCAGAAAAACGACAATCCTGCTGATCCGTTTAAAAAGGCACTGGCCGAAGCGGCCAAAACCATGTCGGGTGACACCGATCTCAATGTCACCTATTCGGTAGACCCCTCTGGTCTCTCTGGCGACACCATGCGCTTGCCCCAAGTCAGCCGGCGCATGAGCAAGGACGAAGTGCTTTTGACGCGCGGCACAGCGGATGCTTTGGCCTTACATCGGCGCTACCACGACGATCAGACCCACTATAAATATGTGCCAGATGGAAACATGGCCCGTGATATTTATGAAGCCCTTGAAGTCGCACGATGTGAAGCGATGGGCGCACGGGACATGCCTGGGACGGCCTGCAATATTGACGCGAAAATTGCAGATGAAGCCAAGCGGTTGGGCTATGACACCGTGGCCGAACGTGACGATGTCTCGCTTGCGACCGCAGCGGGTTATTTTTTGCGCCAGTACGCGACGGGACGCGACTTGCCACCCGAAGCACAAAACGCCCTTGATCTGTGGAAAGGCTTTATCGAGGAACAATGCGGCGGCACTTGGGACGATTTGGAAAACACGCTGCATGACCAACATGCCTTTGCCAAATTTGCCCGTGAGATCATTTCCAATCTCGGATATGGCGATCAGCTTGGCGAAGACCCAGATCAGATTGACGACGATCAAACCGAGGAAAATGAAGAGGAACAAGACGAGGATCAAGAGCCTGAAAGCAGCGGGGAAGACGACGGGTCCGAAGAGGACGCTGATGCCAACCCAGAGCAGAGCCAAGATGATCAACAAGATCCAAGCGCGGCCCAAATCTCGATGGAGCAAGATGCGGATGACGATCTCTCTGACGACACTGAGATGCCGGAGGGAGACACGCCCCAAGAGCCGCCGAGACCGCAGCCCATTTCAGAGGCAGACCCCGATTATCGTGTCTACGATCAGAGTCATGACGAAGAAATTCGCGCCGAAGATCTGGCAGAACCTACCGAATTAGAGCGCCTTCGTGCCTATCTGGACCAGCAGCTTGACCCGCTCAAAGGGGCCGTTGGACGCTTAGCAAACAAATTGCAGCGCAGGCTTCAGGCCCAACAAAACAGAAGCTGGCTCTTTGATCTGGAAGAGGGCATTTTAGACGCGGGCCGCCTGGCCCGCGTGGTGGCAAATCCAACCACGCCCCTGAGCTTTAAGATGGAAAAGGATACCGAGTTTAGAGATACTGTGGTCACGCTTTTGATTGATAATTCAGGCTCAATGCGCGGACGCCCCATTTCCATTGCGGCAATTAGTGCCGATGTTCTGGCACGCACATTGGAGCGGTGCAGCGTAAAGGTTGAAATCCTCGGCTTTACCACGCGCGCGTGGAAGGGCGGATTATCCCGTGAACATTGGCTCAATGA
>WTIQ01000463.1:0-1189 GCA_011525185.1 Paracoccaceae bacterium
GGTAGCAGCAGCGGGCGGAGATGGTGGATTATCCGTTTTTGAGCTTTTGCCAACAGGGCAGCTCTTGTTTCTCGTCTCAAAAGTGGGTTCTGCCCAATATAGTTTTCCAAAAATTGATCAAATGGACTTTTTAAAGGTAAACGACACCGCTGTTTTGATGTTTAAAGATGCATCTGGACATGCGCTTGCCTCAGTTTCTATTGATTTGTCTCGCTTGTCAGCAGCTGGCAGCATGGCAAGTAATAGCAATTATTTGATCATCGCATACGAAGGGCAAAACGTTCTAGACGGGAAAGCGGGTGATGATATCCTTGTCGACAACACGGGGACACAGTTTCTCACTGGCGGCCAAGGACGTGATCGATTTGTTCTAGGGGAAGATGGAGGCGTCGATTACATCAAGGATTTTTCAATCAGTGAAGATACTTTAGATTTATCGCTATGGATGCAGTTCTACAGTCTTGATCGACTTGAAATTGTCTCAACTCAAAAAGGGGCCTCCTTATCTTTTGGTGATGAAGTTCTTCATATTACAACATCAACAGGTCAAAGCCTTGATGCGGAGGACTTTGAGGGTATCAACGTAATTTTTTTGTCGCGATATACAATCACAGTCCAGCCACTAGAGAGTAGCGAGCCGACGAAAACGCCAAATCCCTTAGGAAATGGGACAACACTTTCTCCTGAAGAAGAGGCAACAATTTTTCCGATACCGCCAGATGAAAATTCAGAATACCCAGATTTGAGTTCTCCTGTATATGTCCCGACGACAGGGGCTTATTATATGAATAGTCTGTTCAATCACCTTGAGTTAAATATCTTGAACTTAAATCCAACGGGTGAGTACAACCACGGCCTTCCTGTTCTTGGGACACAGGATAGTGATGGGATCAATGGCACCTATCGGTCGGAATATATCCATGGATTGGCGGGTCATGATGTAATCTTCGCGCTGGGTGGTCATGATCTTCTAGACGGTGGCGCGGGTCAAGATCGTCTCTATGGCGGAAGTGGCGATGACACGTTGGTCGGTGGCTTCGGGGAAGATTGGTTAACAGGTGGTGTGGGGCGCGATGTTTTTGTGTTTTATCCGACGAAGGGTGGTGAAAGGGACGTGATCGCTGATTTTGACGTGAACCGCGATAAAATATCAATTTCAAAACTGATTGGAAACGATGATCAGGCGAAA
>WTIQ01000463.1:1289-2946 GCA_011525185.1 Paracoccaceae bacterium
CACGGCCAGGCGAGCGGGGTAGACCACTCGCATGACCTCTCTTAATGGTTTCATAAGACCTCTGCACACTAGCGTTCGCATAAACACCCCGCTAGCGGCACCACTGGCCCGCGCGGGGCTTATTTCTAAATTGAAACAGCGTTATGCAGGGGGCTTTCCTTGGATGCTCAATTACGATATTCATATTCAATCCGAGTTAGGGATAACGTAAAATTGTGGTACTGTTTTCTTACGATACTCAGAGCACGCATCATGTGTCGGCACGAAATTGCCAGCCATAGAGTGGGCGGGCACATGCGGGAATGTTTTGCGTCTCAGGCTTATAAGGGGGTTCGGCCCTCTTGTAATCTATAGCTGAGGTTAATTTACAAAGACCATATCGGCAAAATCGAAGGAATCTAGGGTTACATCTTCCAATACCAAACGGTAGTCATCATAGGAGAATTGCAGCCCATCTGAAGTCTGTGTTATTGTGAAGGGCGAGAATTGTGCTCCAGAAAATTCAATCTTGGATAAATCAAAAAATAATTTGTCTTCCCCAATCGTGAAATCGGCAATCACATCGCGATCGCCAGAGCTAAAATGTTTGAACACAAAGCTATCGCTTCCCGCTCCTCCAGTGAGATGATCGCTGCCAAGTCCACCGTCCAATGTATCGTTTCCTGACCCACCAAAGAGCGTGTCCTGTCCACCATCAGCGCGTAAGACATCATGGCCTGTTCCGCCGTCTAAATGGTCATTTCCATTGCCGCTGATGAGCGTATCCTGTCCTGCGAGGCCAATTAAAACATCCCACCCTGCGGCGGAGGCGAGCAAATCATCGTTCTCTGTTCCTTCCAAATGTTGATTGTGCAAATCAGTGGACGTGGGAAGGGTCTCCCTCTGTTCCAAATTAGGCAAGGCAGGGATTGGTATCTTGTTAAACTCAAAATGATCGGAACTGATCTCTAAGCCATCACTTGTTTCTGGAAGGAGCTTTTCAATAAGCGCCAAGATCTCAGCTTTCTGCGCTTCGGCTCTTGTCTCGCCTGAATGCTCGATGACCAGTTGCACAATTTCATAAGGCGCCAAATTGATGTTTAAATCGCTATGATTGGCAAGACTCGCCTCGGATATTTGTCGAATGAGGGCATCGACGTCGATCTCTGTTGCAAAGTAGTAATCTTGTATCGTGCGCGGGTTTGAGCCTTTGGGGATGATATCACTGAATTGCGGCAAGTAGGTCTTATACTCAACCTCACCATATTTGTTTTCGCTTATTCCGATATGTTTTCGATTTGAGGCGTCAAAAAATGCAAGAGTTTTGAGTTGTTGGTATTCATCTTCAGTTATTTTACGCTTGACCACACGATTTTTGTTATCCAAATCGCCCATCTCGTTCAGGCCGTTAGACGACGCGGGATCATACCCCAAGATCACGCCTGTGACATTTGAAATGTTATACCCCAAATCCCTAATATTGAGATTGAGCTGACCATAGTCATCTTTTCTCGACGCAATATAAATTACCGTCTTTTCGCTGCTTTGAAATGCGACGGTTTCGTATTCAGACAATGACTCTAGGCTTGGAACTTTCAGAAGGCTGAGGGGGTTTTGCTCGGAGGGTTGACCCAACTCTTGGGATAGCAATTGAAAAAGAGCGCCCGCAGGCTTTAGA
>WTIQ01000139.1 GCA_011525185.1 Paracoccaceae bacterium
AGCAGCCGACTTCTAATCGGCAGGTTGAGGGTTCGAGTCCTTCAGGGGCCGCCATGTACGTGCTTTCACGTAAACGCAGCCACTCGTTTTTACAAAAACTGATGAACCATTTTTGAAGGTTTATCATCGTTTGTCGTCGGATTTTATAGCAATCGGCTATTAGCGGCGTCGACCAAGGCTGCACACTTTGCAGTTTTCTCGTGTAGTGGCCCTTTCCCAACGTAGAGTATCTGTCATCGATTTAATTCGATCAGCAGTAAGACCAAGGTTGTCCGACTAATCTTTTAAGAGGCCTTTGTCTCCCAAAAGGGGCTTCAATGTCCAATCCTACCTTTCGTGAGAGGAAGGTTAGCACCACAGCTTTTGCCCGCGAATCGGTTTCAGCGATTCCTAAACGCAGCCAACTAAACCTAAAAATCCAACATGACCAAAGTTAGTATTACCATCTTTCGCAAAACCATGCGGTCCATTTTCCCAAGATTGTATTGCTCTGATACTCTGTCAGCACTGCTTGTTTCACTTTACCCTAGGGTAATCAAAGCTCGGAACCGTTATGTCAAGTATTGTAAGACTCGCACAAATTAGAAGCCTAATGTTCGATATTGAACAAGAGGCTGATCTTGGCCGCGTGTCAGGGCTAGAGCGAGAGGTTCTGTTGGCATGCGCAGATTTGTCTCAAAATGAGGCTTACGCGAAAACCCAAGACATATTAGGGCATAGATTTCTCAATGAAGTCTCGCGCCCTTCGATCTTTCGCGCACTCAAAAGCCTTGTAAACAAAAACCTATTGATACAGTCCAACGGGTTCCGCGGAAGTTACACAATCAACCAATCGCCGCAAACCATGACATTTTAAACGTCGCATCGCCGAAGTAGGGCATTTCGACTAGCACAAAAACCTATAAACTGTGTTTGCAAAATGCTTTAGTATGTAAATATTTTACTGCGGTAAGGCGATCAGAATGAACTACAGACATATCGTGAAGATGGCGCAATGGGCGCGCAACCCTCCTAGCCTTCAACGAGTCATCTTGGTCTTTTCGGTCGTCGGCATTTGTTTGGCTTTGGCGGGGATTGAGTTTTTTATCGGCTGGCCCGAGGGTCTCAGCCCTGACGCAAGCGGACACCCCCGCGGCGTCAAGCTCGTATCTCCGTAAAGCCGTCTCTCCTTACAAACGCCCCAACTTTTGCAATCTTGCGGTGCGCAGAGCTTTAAAATCATCCCCTGCATGATAAGACGAACGCGTCAGTGGCGTTGCGGACACCATCAAGAAACCTTTGCCATAGGCAGCCTGTTCATAGGACTTAAAGTCATCAGGATGCACAAAGCGATCCACCGCATGATGTTTCGGTGTTGGCTGGAGGTACTGACCGATTGTGATAAAATCAATATCGGCCGCACGCATGTCATCCATGATCTGCATCACGGACTGACGATCCTCTCCCAACCCGACCATAATGCCTGATTTCGTGAACATGGCGGGATCAAGCTCTTTCACACGTTGCAACAAGCGCAGCGAATGAAAATACCGCGCACCTGGACGCACTTCTGGGTAAAGACCTGGTACCGTCTCAAGATTATGATTGAAGACGTCCGGCCGCGCTTCGACCACTGTTTCCAAAACAGAAGGGTCACAGCGCAAAAAATCAGGGGTCAAAATTTCAATCGTCGTGCTGGGGCTTTGTTTGCGAATGGCGCGAATGGTTTGCGCAAAGTGCTCAGCCCCGCCATCTTCAACATCGTCACGATCTACGGAAGTGATCACCACGTGAGACAGACCAAGCTTTTTAACAGCCTGCGCGACACGACCAGGCTCAAAGACATCCAAAGCTTCGGGCGGTTTTCCAGTCGCAATATTACAAAAGGTGCAGGCCCGCGTACAAACATCCCCCATAATCATCATCGTGGCATGACCTTGAGACCAACATTCGCCAACATTGGGACATCCCGCTTCTTCACAGACGGTGACCAGATTATGCTCGCGCATCAAGTTTCGGGTTTCTTTATATCCTGCGCTCGTGGGCGCTTTGACCCGAATCCAGTCTGGCTTTTTGGGCTGCGGATTGTCTGGACGATGTGCTTTTTCAGGATGGCGTTCTTCTGGTTTTGAAATATCGCGCATGGCGAGACCCTTCATGGCTACGGCAGTCTCAAATATAAAGGGTCATCTAAAGAAGGTAAACGGCCTTTCCCCTCATAACGCTTTGAGACATGTCGTAAAGCCATGAAATAATCTTAGCAAAGGGTATTTATCAATTTGCCCCGTCTCACATTTTGGAAAAGTTTGAAAGAAAGCAAAAGATCTCATCAATCACTTTCGATCTAATGACCTCTTCCTCTTCAAAAAGGGCATGCTTTGCGTCGGCCACCGTTATTAAGCGCCCATTAGGCCAAGCTTGCATCTTTGATCGGATCGCATTCTTGTCGATATAACTATCCAATTCAGGTTCAAATGTGAGAGCTGGCAGGCTTGGTGCCTCGCATTTTGCGAGCGCATCACATTCCTTTAGAGCCGCATATAGCCAACTATAACTCACCCCTCCGATATGAAGATGAGAGTATAACTCTGCCCTCTTGACAAGCGCAGCATATCTCTTTCGACTTTGTGTAAAATCGTTCTTTTCAAAGGGTGTGACACGGACAGCAGTCTCAGGGATTTGTCCCAAAGCATATAGGTGCCCCAAACCTAAGGTGTGGACTACTCTGGACAAGGGCAAAGCCAAACGCCGTTGCCACATCTTTAAATTAATGCCCCACATGGGCGCCGAAAAAATAACCGCAGAAATGGGTGGTGCATCATAGAGCGATCTCAAGGCAATACAGGCTCCCATGGAACTGCCGAGGACGAACCAAGGCTTGGGCAGCTCAAGTTGCCTTGCCATGTCAAAGATGGCGCGTACATCTTTTTGATAATCCATAAAATCCGTGACGTGACCCATATATG
>WTIQ01000155.1 GCA_011525185.1 Paracoccaceae bacterium
GCAAGCTCCAAAAACAACTGGTTTACAGGCATGAAAAGAATTCAACGCCATTTGTGGATGCCCTCTCATCATTTTAAGAGAGAAGGGCGGCGTTTGTTTTCGATATGAAAGCGTCCTAATTCGGTCGTATTAGATTACAGAAAACTCGGTCTAATTGACAGGCCATTTCGAGACAGACAACGTCGTTATGCGACGGTCTTTTTAAGGGGCTTAAGAGGTGAAAGAGGCGATGGTCTTTAGTGCCCCATCAAGTTCGGTGCCCTGTTCGTCTTTCAAGGCTGCCTCTCGTAAGCGTCTGATCCAATCGGCCGCATCTGGGCGTTCCTTCAATGCGGTGAGTGCTCGTATCACTTTGTCAAATTTAGACAGGCCTCTTAAGTGAGTGTCAGAATATCCCTTGATCAACCTTTGACAGGATAAAACCTCGATTGCGAGGTCTGGGTCAGAGTTGAGGGCGTCTTTGGCAAGGTCGAGTAATCTTTTGAGGTGAGCCGTCTCACCCAAGTGACGCAGCAACTTTCTGCGATAGGGCTTGAGGCAGCTCAGCGCATAAAGAGCAAGAAAGCCGCCCAAGCGATCTGAGCGCAGGCGGCGACCTTTGTTCAACCGTCGATCCAACCATGCAAAAAGACGGGGACGGGACTGCACCCATTGCCCAAAGCGCCGTGGCAGGATCGAGCAGATTTCCTCCATACGGGGATGAAAATATTCGGTTACATTGAGCGCATCGCCCTGCGCCACGTTGTGATAGTCTCGGATGTGGGAAAATCGGCTTGCAAGGATTTTAAGGCTGGCGACACGGATTATATCGTCATAGCACATGGCATTGGCAATATATTTTGCAGCCGCATTTGACAGGGCGTAGTGATCTTTGCCGTGATCCAGTGAGACCCAGTCCTTCACGATATCGAGATATTCTTTGCCATAGGCAATGTCTTGGTAGTCTACCACTTTTTGAAGACCCGCTTGGGTCATGTCTTGGACGGGGATGGGCAGGTCTTGGAGGTGGGAGAGGAGTGTGTTCCAGTCCTGAACAAGATGTTTCGGCCCGCGTACTGTGACAGGAATAGCTTCTGTTTTTGTATCTGTGGCATCGGCAGTATCGGCTTTGTAGCTGAACGCACTATGAAAGGCTTTGAGATTTTGTTCGACCCCTTTGCCAGAGGCTTTTATGACATCTTCGAATAGGGCAGCGGGAAAGGGCAGCGCCTCACTTTTGGCCAGCGCTCCAAACAAAGTGGCTGAGATCACGGTTCCCGCCTCTATAGCAAGAGTTTCCAGATCATAACAAAGGAGCTTGAGTGAGGCCTTGCGTAATTCCTCTAGCACCGCCTCGCTTGAGCCTGCTCCATCGCCTGGGGTTTGTTTTTCGCTCACCGCTAGAATGCGGTGAGAGGAGGCAATCAAGGTGGTGCGATCTGGTGTCACAAAACCGCGCATCACGGCGCGCCCTGCCTCCATCAGCTCAGACGCAATCATGATGTCCACGTCTCCAGGGGCGGGGCTTTGGGCAAAGACAGGGTCTTGATCGTGGCTTTGTGATTTTGGGGCCATCTCGATGTAATAGATCGTGGCACCAGTGCGTTGTGCGACGCCCGCAACAGAGGTGGTTTGAACATGGTAGCCTGCGCTCAGCGCGAGCTCGGCAATCCACGTGCTCAGAACACCACCACCTTGTCCTCCCACGGCCAGAACAGCGATTTTTATGACATCGCTCTCGGAGGGCGATGATGCGGTTTTGAGGGGTTCAAGGAGGCTGACACTCATGTCTCGCTCCGCTCAAACTGAAGGCTTTTGGCCTCAGCACGGCGCTGGAGCCAAGCGATTGCCCCGCGGTGGAATTTCGCCATTTGTCGTTCAAACCATCCTCCGTTTGAGACCACATCGGCTTGATAAAATGAGGGGCAAAGGACGGCTGCATCCGCCACTTCTCCGCAGTTGCCACAGCCCACGCAGGATTGATCGATATGGGCCACTGGATCATCTCGCAAAGGATCTTCTAGGGTTTTGACGCTGAGGGAGGGACAGCCAGAAAGCCTTATGCAGGCGTGATCGCCCGTACAGATTTCTTCATCAACACCAAAACGTGTTGCAACGACACGCTTACCCTCTGATTTTGCTTGCCGTTTCAGTGGTTTTTCACGCCTTTGTCGATTAAGCATACATTCCGAGGAGGCAATGATGACCTTTGGCCCCGTGATGGGCGTTGTCAGCGCCTCTTTGAGAGTTGCTTGCATAGCCCCCACATCATAGGTGCGATCTAGTTGACGAACCCATTTCACGCCCATCCCTTCAACGGCTTTTTTAATGGGATGCTGGGTCGATTTGGTTTCATTTGTGGCCCGTGAGGATAAAATATCCTGACCGCCGGTCGCTGCGGAATAGTAATTGTCGACGATGACGATCACACCGTCGTTTTCATTAAACACAGAGTTCCCAATGGACGAGGTAAGACCGTTGTGCCAAAAACCGCCATCGCCCAGAAAGGAAATCGAGCGACGCTTGGCGCTCTTGTCGTTAAAGGCGGAGGAAGACGCGGGGCCAAGACCATATCCCATCGTCGTTGCGCCAAGATCAAAGGGGGCGTTGATCGAAAACAGGTGGCAGCCAATGTCGCTTGCGATGTGATGGGCACCGAGCTCTTGTTCCACTAGCTTCGTCGCCGCAAAAATTGGGCGCTCAGGACAGCCAGTGCAAAAGCTGGGCGGACGCGTGGGAACATGCTCCGCAAGGTTTGGTGGGGGAGTATAATCTGGTTTATTTGGGGACTTTCCACGTGCAGGAAGCAGGTCAGGAGCCGCTTTTTTAAAAAAGGAGGAAAGACCGTCGAGCATTACTTGTCCAGTCATTTCCCCTGCTTCTGGGAAGGGGTCTTTGCCAGAGAGCTGCGCCGATCCTCCCGCTTTGTGCAATATCGCGCGCAACTCTTGCTCAATATAAG
>WTIQ01000179.1 GCA_011525185.1 Paracoccaceae bacterium
GGATGTGCTTAAGGCAACGGTTCAAAATCACCAAGATATCCAGAACACCCAAACCTTGGGAGGCATCAAATGAACCGAAATATTTATCGCTTCTCCGTGCAACGACATTTGACGATCGGTATCATAGCACTTTTGGTTCTTGTTGGCGGTTTTGGAGGATGGGCAGCACTCTCACAAATTTCAGGTGCTATCGTTGCGAGCGGTCAAATTGAAGTTGACCAAAATCGGCAAGTTGTGCAGCATCCCGATGGCGGTGTTATCGCGGAACTTTTGATCGAAGAGGGCGATGTCGTTATCATCGGGCAGCCCCTGCTCCGTCTGGACCCGACGCTTGAATTGTCTGAACTATCGATCATCGAAGACCAGCTTTATGAGCTTTTTGCCCGTCGGGGCCGACTGGAAGCAGAACGGGACGGAACGCAAGACATAAGCTTTGAGCCCGAACTCATTGAGGCAGCACAGCGCGATGCCTCAATCAAAGAGCTGTTGGAAGTACAGATCAGGCTGTTTGACGCACGCAGCGCCTCAATCGCCAATCAGGTTGAGCAACTCAGCAAGCGCAAAGCGCAAATTCGCAATCAAATCGAAGGTTTGCGCGCCCAACAGGAGGCCATAAACACACAACTTAACCTCTTGAGGCGCGAATTGAGCGATCAACAGCAGCTCTTGGAAAAGGGCCTTGCCCAAGCCACCCGTGTCTTAGCCCTTGAACGCACAGAGGCGCAATTAAAGGGACAAGCGGGTGATCTCGCCGCGAGAAAGGCCGAGTATGAAGGGCGCATTACCGAAATTGATATCGAAATTAATGCGCTTGGGACAACGCGGCGCGAAGAGGCCATCAGCCGCTTGCGAGACCGGCAATACCGTGCATTGGAGTTAGAAGAACGCGCCCGCGCTTTGAAAGAGAAGCTGGCGCGTATGGAAATAAAAGCGCCCGTCTCTGGCATTGTCTATGGCATGACCGTTTTTACTCCGCGCTCCGTCTTGCGTGCCGCTGATCCTGTCCTTTATATTATCCCGCAAGATCGGCCTTTGATCATCGCCGCCCGTGTTGAACCCATCAATATCGACGAAATCTTTGTTGGTCAGGAGGTTATCTTGCGGTTTTCAGCACTGGACCAACGCACAACCCCAGAGTTGAACGGCAAAGTCGTGCAAATTTCCGCTGACGCGTTTCAGGATCAAACCACACAGATGTCCTATTATCGCGCTGAAATTATCCTCAGCGAGGGGGAGCAATCGAAAATACCAGAGGGGATTGCACTGGTGCCCGGCATGCCTGTTGAAGCTTTTGTAAAAACCAACGACCGGACCCCAATTGCCTATCTCATCAAACCACTTTCTGATTATTTTGTAAAAGCAATGCGAGAAAGCTGATTGACGATTTTTTCCGCTGCGTTATCACCCTATCTCAAATTGTAGACTTGGAGAGTATCATGAGCGGAAAATTTGAAACAAAGTTGAACGAGTTGGGAATAACCCTACCCGAGGCACCTGCGCCTGCGGCAAATTATGTGCCCTATGTAGTCGTGGGCGATATGGTCTATGTGTCGGGCCAAATTTCAGTCGGACCCGATGGCTTGATAAAAGGAAAGCTGGGCGAAAATATGAGCACAGAGGACGGTGCGGCCGCCGCTCGTGTCTGTGCCATTAACCTTTTGGCGCAGGTAAAGGCCGCGTGTGGCGGCGATCTGGACCGTCTCGTAAAAGTGGTTAAGCTCACAGGTTTTGTCAACTCTACCGCCGATTACACCGAACAGCCACAAGTCGTAAACGGTGCCTCTGACCTTATGGCAAATGCCCTTGGGGATGCTGGTAAACACGCCCGCGCCGCGGTCTCTGCAGCGGCTTTACCATTGGGTGTCGCGGTCGAAGTCGAAGGTATCTTTCAAATATCATGAATTGCCTCTTGCCCGAGCGCTTATTGAATAGGCTGAGGGCGCATCGTGGCATTCACAGGATATTTGGAGCGGCTTAAATCGGCATAGCAGCGATCACGCTGAGAGATTGCCCTTACCAACCGTAGGCACGCTGCGCGAGTTGGAAAATCACAAGAGACACCAGAAATTTGACTGGCAGCTTCACATTTACACATAACCTACCGTGACACACTTGAATGAGGGCACGAGCGGACCAGTTCCAACTTCAAAAGCGTTAGGGGCGACATGCCAGAACAGAGCATAGAGGTCAGAGTTTTACAGTCCATTTCGGACATTCTAGCGCAAGACTGGGATGCTTTGGCCTGCCCTGAAGCACGTCAGCTCCATCGCCCTTATGACCCCTTTACGACGCATCGGTTTCTATTAGCTATGGAACAGAGCGGCTCCGTGGGCCATGGCACCGGATGGGACCCCTATTTCTTACTCGCTTATGACCAAGGCACTCCAATTGGTGCCGCGCCCATGTATCTCAAGCACCATTCGCAAGGGGAATATATTTTCGATCACAACTGGGCAAACGCCTATCATCGTGCCGGCGGGCAATACTATCCCAAACTTCAAATTGCTGTCCCGTTCACCCCTGCAACAGGGCGTCGCTTGCTGGTTGATCCATCCAAAGCGGATTATGCACGGGAGGCCCTGCTGGGCGCGGCGCGTACGTTTGCAGAGAAAAATGCATTGTCCTCGCTCCACGTCACCTTTTGTACGAAAGAAGAGTTCGACTCTGGGGTGACGTCTGGCCTCGCCCAACGCGTCTCACAGCAATTTCACTGGGAAAATAATGGGTACCAGTCGTTTGATCAATTTCTAAACGACCTTTCATCGCGCAAAAGAAAGAATATCAAAAAAGAACGCGCGCAAGCACAAGGATTTGGCGGACGCATCCATGTGCTTACAGGAAAGCAAATCAAGCCCGAACACTGGGACGCATTTTGGATTTTTTATCAAGACACGGGCGCACGCAAATGGGGGCAGCCCTATCTGACGCGCGATTTTTTTCATATCGCACATGAGACGCTTTTGAACGATATTGTGCTCGTCTTGGCCGAAAGAGATGGCCGCTTTGTCGCTGGAGCGCTGAATTTCGTGGGACAAAAGACACTATTTGGACGCTATTGGGGGTGTACTGAGCACCACCCCTGCCTTCATTTTGAACTCTGCTATTACCAAGCCATTGACTATGCCATTGCCCATGGTCTGGAGCGTGTAGAAGCAGGCGCACAAGGAGAGCATAAACTGGCACGTGGATACATGCCCCATCCGACCTATTCCTTGCACTGGTGCGCTGATCCAGGGTTTCATGGGGCCGTATCACAATATCTCGTCGCGGAAGGCAAAGCTGTAAACGATGATATTGAAATTCTCACCGCATACGGACCATTTCGCAAAACCATAGAGGAGGAACAAGAATGAGCACCAAGCTGACGACTGACGAACGGCAAACCGAGCTAGAGAGCCTCTTGGAAAAAGGCTGGCAGATGGGTGAAGGGCGTGACGCGATTGAAAAAGAATATAAATTCGCTAATTTCATCGCGGCCTTTTCTTGGATGACCAGCAGTGCGTTGATCGCAGAAAAAATGAACCATCACCCCGAGTGGTTTAACGTCTACAACCGCGTCAACGTCACACTTTCAACCCATGATGTGGGCGGGTTAAGCATGCTGGATGTTAAACTGGCTCAGAAAATGGACCAGCTCGCTGGCGAATGACAGCATCTAGCTCTCTCTGATAGACCTCTGCGTAACGCCGTTCCAATGTAGAAATGAGGGCCGCAGCTGCCTCGGCAGGCGTGGCCCCGTGGTGCCACTGGGCAGAGAATTTTTGCCATTATTGTCTATTCTGCAGAGGTCTTTCTAAAGAACAACAAAATGCCCTAGCCCATGGCCTCAAACAGATGATCTGCGCCTGACGAGGCAACTTGCCCTCGGCTTTCTTCCAGTAAAAACTGCTCAACGATGCCATCATTGAGCAGAGCCGCATATCTCTGTGATCGATTAACAAACCCAAGCGGGGGAACCGAAAAGGCAAGCCCCGTCGATTTCGTAAATTCTGACATTGGATCAGAGATCATTGTTATCCCTGCAGAAAATGCGCCTGACTGCTTGCCCCATTCACGCACAACAAATGTGTCGTTGACAACCAGTACTGCCACCTCATCGATCCCCTTGGCCTTGAGGCCATCCATGTTTCGAATAATATTTGGCAAATGCGACCCAGAACAGGTTGATGTAAACGCGCCTGGCATGGCAAATAATGCTACTTTTTTACCAGCAAGAAAGGCCTGCATCCCAACCGCGTCCTGCCCGTCCTCCGTAACGAGTGTTATTTCCGTATCCGCGAGCCGATCCCCAATTTTGAGCATTAATTTATCACCCTCTTGATTGTTATATCCGCAAGACAATATAGGGTGCCAAACACCAGTGCCAGCAAATTTCAGGACTAAAATGGAAAAAGTTATCATCGTCGGAGGCGGTCAAGCCGCTGCTTCATTGGCCCATAAAATGCGCTCTCTTGGTTTTGACGGCGCTTTGACAATGATGTGCGAAGAAAAAACGCCGCCTTACCAGAGACCACCGCTTTCCAAAAAATATCTTTTGGGGGAAATGGCCTTAGAGAGATTATACCTGCGACCAGAACACTATTACGTGGAACAAAACATCACATTGCATCTTGGCGAGCGGGTGAACGCACTAGATAGGCAGAACAATAAGATTATCACAGAAAAAGGTCAATACGCCTATGATCGACTTGTCTTGGCAACGGGCTCTACTCCGCGCCTTTTGCCAGCACATCTAGGCGGAACATTAGAGAATGTTTTTTCTGTTAGAGATCTGAAGGATGCAGATAGCCTTGCGCCCCATATGAAAGAGGGAAAGCGCCTCCTCATTATAGGCGGTGGATATATCGGCCTAGAGGCCGCAGCCGTTGCGGCCGCGCGTGGGATGGATGTGACGCTTATTGAGATGTCAGAGCGTATTTTACAGCGCGTTGCCGCCCCCCAAACATCAGATTATTTTCGCTCTCTTCATCAAAGCCATGGTGTCACTATCAAAGAACAAACAGGGCTAACTCGGCTTTTAGGGCAGAATGGGCAAGTGGTTGGTGCAGAATTATCGGACGGCTCAACCCTTGAGATTGATTTGGCAATCCTAGGCATTGGGATCACACCGGCCACAAACTTGGCCCAAGACTGCGGTTTAGCCATTGAAAATGGTATTCGTGTGGATGCGTTAGGGCGTAGCTCTGACCCGAATATTTGGGCCGCTGGGGATTGCTGCTCTTTTCCGTACAAAGACGGCTACCTTCGCCTCGAAAGCGTTCCCAACGCCATCGATCAGGCCGAAGTTATTGCCCAAAACATTATGGGAGCCGAAATCGCCTATATTCCCAAACCATGGTTTTGGTCGGATCAGTATGACGTTAAACTGCAAATCGCAGGTTTGAATGCGGGCTATGACAAAATCATTGAGCGGAAAAATCCAACACTCCTCTCGCAATCGTTTTGGTATTATGCTCAAGACACACTGATCGCCGTCGATGCCATGAACGATCCGCGCGCTTATATGGTTGCAAAAAAACTCATCGAAAGCGGGCTGACCCCCGACCCCGCGCTTGTCGAAGATGCAAGTTCGAATTTGAAAGACCTCCTGAAACAGTGAGAATTATCAGCGGGCATAAGAGAGGTCTTAAACTGACGCCTTTAGGATCGGGCGACGAAACGGCCCGCCTGCGCCCAACCACTGATCGCGTCCGTGAAAGCTTATTTAATATCTTACAAAACGGCACCTACGGCGATGTCGTCACGGGGGCTCGGGTCCTTGATCTCTTTGCGGGAACGGGCGCATTAGGACTTGAGGCCTTTTCCAGAGGCGCTGAATTTGTGCAGTTTGTGGAAAATGGCAAAACATCGCTTCATATTTTGCAAAAAAACATTGCGATGTTTGACGCCCCTGAACTCCTGCACGTCCAGAAAAACGACGCACGCTTTCTAAGGCAAAATCGAGCTGAGCCATTCACTCTGCTCTTTCTTGACCCTCCTTATGGTACGGAGCTTGGCAAACAAGCGTTGCATAATGCGGCGCAACGCGGCTTTATAGCAAAAGGGGCTCTGGTAGCTTTTGAAAATAACAATCCGCTCACCGCATTGGATCACTTTGAAGAAATAGATGAGCGGCACTTTGGAAAGACCGTATTTTCATTTTTAGTCTTCAAATAATTCCGAAAACACAGGTGCAGAATTGGTCACATTTTTTCATGTTTGCAGATATTCTTTGCGGTTTTGACGCAGTTTATCGCTGGCAAGCACCTAAAGGCATGATAACAGGCACATCAATACCACTTACGGTATCATTTTAAGGGAAAACAATGCTCAATTGGGATGATCTTAGATGTCTCGTTTGTTTGGGACGTGGACAGACGCTTAGCAGTGCGGCTCTGGCCTTGAGCACCAGCGTCTCCACAGTTTCGCGTCGTATCGAACGGATGAATGCGGATGCCTCTGAACCTATTGCAACAAAAAACGGAACGACATGGCAACTTACGGAGCATGGTCAAAAATTGGCTCAGGCTGCCCTCATGTTTCAAGAAAATCTTGACCAAATTGAAGGGGCTTCCGTTGAATAAGGTCGCGGAAAACTTGCCCCGCGGATCATCACACTCACCGCGCCAGATGCGATCATTCGATATTATCTAACCCCAAAACTTGCAGAATTCGCGGAGCGGGAACCAAAAATAGAGCTTAATGTGATCAGTGACCCTTTTGGAAAACGGCTTGGAGAGGGCAAAGTAGATCTTTCCCTTCTTGTCGAGCCTCCCTCTTTTGGTCGTCATCTTGTTCAGAAGGTTGGTAAAACAATCGACGGTATTTTTTGCAAAAAAGGTACCATTCCAGATAAATGGATCGGGTTGGACCGCAGCTTAGATGACACAAAAGTGATGAAAATGGGACGCGCTTATTTCGGAAAAGACCCAGACCTGCGGCTTAGCAATCTGTCTCTCATCAAAGAGATTTTAGATGAGAGCGGCTGGGCAGGCGTTGGCATGGATGTTCTTTATCCAGAAAATGAAGGATATCAAAAACTGGGAGGGGAGGCGTTTTGCAGTGAACTAGATGTCTGGCTCAGTTACCACGAAACTCGACGCCATGACAAAGCGCTACAAATTGTCCGCGACTTCCTGATTTGTGCGCTTAGGGGCTAATACGTTGGATGAAATAAGCCTGCTTTCGACAAGGTAAAAATATCGCACCCCGTTGCAGTCACACCAATGGAATGCTCAAATTGTGCAGACAGCGACTTGTCACGCGTAACGGCTGTCCATTCATCTGCCAAAACCTTGGTCTCAGGGCGACCCAAATTCACCATGGGTTCAATGGTGAAAAACATACCCTCTTCGAGCACTGGTCCTGTACCCGCACGTCCATAATGGAGAACATTGGGCGGCGCATGAAAAACACGGCCAAGGCCATGACCACAAAAATCACGCACCACTGACATGCGCTCTGCTTCTACATAGGATTGAATCGCATGCCCAATATCGCCAAACGTATTCCCAGGCTTTACCACATCGATGGCGCGCATCAGTGAATCATGAGTGACGTCCAAAAGCCGCTCCACTTTCCGCGATGGCTTTCCCGCAACATACATGCGCGATGTGTCACCATACCACCCGTCCACAATGACCGTGACATCGATGTTGAGAATGTCTCCGTCTTTGAGGCGTTTGTCGCTGGGGATACCGTGGCACACGACGTGGTTTACACTGATACAGCTGGCATGTTGATATCCACGATATCCGATCGTGGCAGAGGTCGCACCTGCTTCATCAACTTTCGTTTCAATAAATTTATCGATTTCGGCAGTTGTTTGACCAACAAATACAAGGTCTTTGACCTGATCTAAGATTTCAGATGCCAGCGCCCCAGCCTTGTGCATGCCCGCGAAATCTTCCTCTTGGAAGATATTGATGCCGTCACGGGTTCGGCGGGGTTCAGCGCTCTTTTTAAACATCATTATCCTCTAGGGCATGTACAAGCGATCAGACTGCTGTCGTTCGCCAAGCCGCTCTATAGACCCGACTGGACCACTTTGTCTACCCAAATACCGTGCGGCGTGATCTGCGTCGAAAGGCAGATCACCTCAACACCAGAACCAACCACAACATCCAAAGCATTCGCATAGATAGGATCAATATCAGACGCCGCAGCAAAGCGCACACAGTCCGTCCGTTGGATGAGATAAAGCATAACCGCCTGATGGCCTTTGGCGCACATAGTACTCAACTCATTGAGGTGCTTTGTCCCTCTTTGCGTGACACTATCGGGAAATTCAGCCAAACCATCCTGACGCTTTAACGTCACACTTTTGACCTCCACGTAACAGTCACTCCCATCGGCGTGTGATAACAAAAAATCGATCCGACTGTTCTGACCATATTTCACTTCTGCTCGCAGGCGGTCATAGCTGTCTAAACTTGGTATGCTCTTTTCAACCAGTGCTTCACGCACAATGCTATTGGCTTTGCCTGTATCAATACCCACAAAGTGCCCCGCTTCCAGCTCAACAAGCCGCCAGCCGTATTTCAATTTTTTACGGGGATCATCATTTGGCTCGACCCAAATCTTTTGTCCAACCTCAGTGAGGCCAAGCATAGAACCAGGATTAGGACAATGAGCCGTCACCTGTTGACCATCCTCCAGCTCGATATCCGCGAGAAATCGTTTATAACGACGCAAAAGACGGGCGGGCAAAAGCGGGGTTTGAAAGCGCATGCGTTGCGTTTATACCGCCTCTATCGAGAGGAAAAGGTGAAATATGGCAAATCCAACCGCCGCAATGCTTGTGATTGGAGATGAAATCCTATCTGGTCGCACACGGGACGCAAACATGCACCATCTCGCAGGTGCATTTACCCAGATTGGCATCGACCTAAAGGAAGTGCGTGTGATCAGCGACGATCATAGCGCCATCGTCGCGGCTGCGCGCAGTTTGTCAAAACAATTTGACCACGTCGTGACCTCGGGCGGTATAGGCCCAACGCATGATGATATAACCGCTGATGCAATTGCAGACGCATTTCATGTTAGTATTGACGTGCGAGAAGACGCATATGCCATCTTAAAAAACTACTACGCCGAAAAGAACATTGAGTTAAACGAAGCACGTTTGCGCATGGCACGTATTCCACAAAATGCCTCTTTGATCGACAACCCAGTCTCTGGCGCACCTGGCTTCACCCTTGAAAACGTACATGTCCTCGCAGGCGTTCCACGTATCTTTCAAGCCATGCTAGAAAATGTGATCGCAACGCTGAAAGGCGGGTCACCGATCCTAAGCGAAACACTCAAAATTCTCCAAGGAGAGGGCGATATTGCAAAACAACTCAGCGCTGTATCAGGCGCCTTTCAAGACGTTTCTTTTGGCTCATATCCCTTTCAAGAAGATGGGCGTCACGGCACCAATATCGTGATGCGAGGCCCAGATCCAGAGCGCCTTACGCGCGCCAAATCAGAATTGATAGAAAAGCTTGAATTATGACACCTCCTTCTTCGACTATATTTGAGATTTTGGACGCAACTTGGCCTGCGCATCGCCTGATTAAACAGGGACCGTTTACCCTCAGACAGGGGAAAGGAGGCGGCAAGCGCGTTTCGGCGGCAAGCCTCAATGACGTTTTTAATGAAAGCGATATTGAAAACGCCGAAGAAACGATGGGCAGACTGTCCCAAACGCCTCTCTTTTCCTTGCGACCTCAGGACCGTGAGCTCGACCGACATCTTGAGCAGCGCGGTTATGATGTGGTTGATCCCTGTAATATCTATGGCATTTCCTCCGCAATGCTCGCCGAGGTTACCCCTCCAAGCGTCAGTATGTTCGAAATCTGGGAGCCTTTGGAAATCCAAAAGGATATCTGGGCGACAGGTGGCATTCAAAAAGCGCGCTTGGCGATCATGACACGCGCTATTGAGCCCAAAACAAGCATTTTGATGCGTTGGGACAATCATCCAGCGGGGACCGCCTTCGTCGGTATTTATGAGGGCGTCGCTATGGCTCATGCCATTGAAGTTTTGGAGCATCAACGCGGCAAGGGCGTTGCAACGATGGCAATGCACCAGATCGGTCGTTGGGCACTGAAGCATGGAGCGCCAGAGGTTCAAGTCATCTGCACCAAGGAAAATAAAGCGGCAAACGCGCTTTATACTTCCCTTGGGATGACGGTTGTGGGAGAATATCACTATAGAATGAAAGGGATATAAATGTCCGCAGACACATCTGTCACAGCCCTCGATCTACCGATGGTCGATCCGCTTCCCGCAGAAACACAGAAATATTTCGATATATGCCAAGAAAAACTCGGAATGGTTCCGAATGTGCTGCAGGCTTATGCCTTTGATATTGCTAAGCTAAATGCCTTTACAGCCATGTATAACGATTTAATGCTCGCGGAGAGCGGACTTAGTAAATTAGAGCGTGAAATGATCGCTGTGACGGTCTCCTCTATCAACAAGTGCTTTTATTGTCTTACGGCGCACGGGGCGGCGGTGCGGCAATTGTCAGGCGATCCGCAACTTGGGGAAATGCTCGTCATGAATTATCGGGTTGCCCCGATAACGCCACGACAACGCACAATGTTAGAGTTTGCTGAAAAAGTCACCAAAGCAAGCGCAGAAATTACCGAAGACGACCGGCAAGGCCTTCGAGATCACGGCTTTAGTGATCGCGATATTTGGGATATTGCCAATGTGACTGGTTTTTATAACATGAGCAACCGCGTTGCCAGCGCGACTGACATGCGCCCAAACGATGAATATCATTCGCTACACCGCTAGGCTGCCTTTTATTGTTTTGCATCTCACTGCGTCCGCTGTCGGCGCAGGAGAGGTAGAGCTTGGCTCGCTGTTGCCAAGCGCCATGCAGCAAACAGCGCAAGTAGTGAGTGATTTTGACGTCTATCAAGCCCCTATCGCGCCGTTTGTAGATGGAACACTATCCACAATTGAAGTGAGTGGTCCCACCATTAAAACATCTTGGACATCGAAAAACACGGCTGTGACGACTGATCAACTTGTCCAGCCTTTGATCGCGTCATTACAAGAGATGGATTACGAGGTTTTGTTTGACTGCACAACGCAATCCTGTGGCGGCTTTGACTTTCGCTATTCCATTGAAACACTTCCACCACCCGCTTTATTCATCAACTTGAGCGACTTCAGATTTGCGGCCTTACAGAAAAATCAAACGTACCTCACGATTCTCGCAAGCAGGCTTGGCGAAACACTATCGCTGCAAATTATTGATGCGCAACAAGGCGAAATCAGCGACTTGTATTATGA
>WTIQ01000414.1 GCA_011525185.1 Paracoccaceae bacterium
GCGACGGTTTTGGGTACCGTAGGTCGCAAGTTCGAATCTTGCCGTCCCGACCAATAATATACTAAGTTTCCATCCATGAATATGCTTTGACTAACGGAAACGTACCTCAAGCCAATTTAGCTCTCATCGCCTGATACACAACCGCTGTGGCAACATTGGCAAGATTCAGGGATTTGACGACCCCGCTTCGCATTGGAACGTGAAAGAGGCGATCTTTTAGAGCGCAGCGTAAGTCAGAAGGTAAGCCCGCAGATTCACAACCAAATACCAAATACGCATTTTCGGGATAATCTGGCGTGTAAAAACTTGTTTCACCATCCTCTTCAAACAAAAAGAGTTCGTCATGAGCAGGCTTTTCATTCGCTATAAAATGATCCCAACTGTCATATTCACTGAGCTGAACATGAGGCCAATAGCGCGTTCCAGCCCGGGCCACAGACTTTTCATCAAGCGAAAAGCCATATGGTTTGATTAAAATGAGCTCTATGTCCAGCGCAACGCATGTTCGCCCAATCGCGCCTGTGTTAAAGGGAATTTCAGGAGCAACCAACACAATTTTTGGCATTCAGACCTCGTTTGACTCACTTGGTGACCCACTAAAGCCAATCAGCACTGGGTTCAACGCTTGTATAACACTTATAACACGTGTCCGATCTCGTGAAAGCAAAGGCACGCTTCGCTCTTGCACGGGTGATGGCATAAATCGGTGAACGTCAGATGCGGTCTAGCGCCCTTTCCACACAGGGTCACGTTTCTCAGCAAAAGCACGTGCACCTTCAAGCTGGTCTTCTGAATGGTAAAGACGGTCGATGGTTTCAAACTGGCTCTTGGTGATTTTGTTGAGCGCGTCTTGGAATTTCATATCCTCCGCCTCCCGCACCACTTCCTTGATCGCTGCATAGACAAGCGGTGGACCAGAGGCCAAGAGCTCTGCCATTTTGCGCGCCTCTGGCATAAGGTCTTCGTTTTTGTGGACATGATTAATCATCCCCCATCGCGCCGCTTCTTCTGCCTCAAGCCAGCGTCCTGTGAGAAGCATTTCCATGGCGATATGATAGGGGATGCGTTTGGGCAATTTGAGGCTTGCAGCATCCGCAATGGTTCCACTGCGAATTTCTGGGAGCGCAAAGCTCGCATGTTCCGCCGCGAGGATGATGTCACAAGACAGCGCAATCTCCAACCCTCCTCCACAACAAATCCCATTGACCGCGCAAATGACAGGTTTGTTCATCCCGCGCAGCTCTTGCAAACCCCCAAAGCCACCGACACCATAATCGCCATCCACCGCGTCCCCATCAGCTGCGGCCTTAAGATCCCAGCCGGGGCAAAAGAATTTTTCGTTACGCGCCGTGAGGATCGCCACGCGCAATGAAGGATCATCGCGAAAATCACGAAACACCTCCCCCATGATGCGACTGGTCGCCAAATCTATGGCATTGGCTTTGGGCCTATCGATTGTGACCTCAAGAATATGCCCGTTTGTTTCGATTTTAATCGGCGTGTCCGACATTGCTTTGTCCTTTTCTGATAAGCGCATCGACTGCAACGGCCCGCTCTGGGGTCACAATCAAGGGATTAATTTCAACTTCTTCAATTTCATCCAAATGGGCAAGCACATAGTCCTGCACTCGCAAAACCGCATTAATCACCGAGGGCATATTGGCAGGCGGCTTGCCGCGAAACCCCTGCAAAAGGGGTGCGATTTTTAGGCTCTCCAAGGCCTCTATGATCTCCCTCTCGCCTATTGGCAGCATAAGCGAGGCAGTATCGCGCAAAAGTTCGGTCATCACGCCCCCTGCCCCAATGGTGAGGACAAAGCCATGAACAGGGTCGCGCAAAATACCGACAAGCAATTCACAAAGGGTGCCCGTAACCATTTCCTCCACGAGAAAGCTCTCTGACGCCATCGCTTGAGCGACCTTCTTCACGGCCTCTTGATCCTTCAAATCAAGCGCCACGAGTCCGGCTTCGGATTTATGGGCCGCTCCTTGGCCTTTGAGCACAAGAGGATAGGTGAACCCTTCAAGCGCCCCATCAAGGGCCTCTGTTGAGACAACCTGCGCACGTTTGGGCGTCACAAGGCCATAACTGGCCAGCACGTCTTTGGCCTCCGCTTCCTCTAAGGTCTCCGTGCTGTGGGGGGGATGACCTAGGACAATCGGCTTAGGGTGCTCTGTGAGCGATGTTCCAATGAAAGCTGCGGCCTCTATGGCACTCAGCGCATTCTCTAGGCCATGCAGAGGAATGAGACCTTTGCGCATCAGCTCACCAGAAAGCGCTTCGTCACAGTTTTCAGGTATAGAGGAGACTATCGCAAGGGGAATGCCCCGTAATTCACGCGCATAGGCTGCCGCTTGGATCACACAGTCCCACGCCTCAGGCGCACATCTGTCACTGCGTGGAAAATCCGCAATGATACAGCCAATATCGACATTTCCTTGGACCATGGCGCTAAAGGTCTTGCCCATCGCCTCTGCGTCACCCCAGATATAAGTGTGATAATCCAAGGGGTTGGCAAGCGCCACCATCGGCCCAAGCGCTTGGCGTAAATCATGGCTTTGGTCTGCGCTCAGAGCCGGAAATTCAAGAGCATGAGCCAGCGCCATATCCGCAATGAGGCTCGCTTCGCCACCAGAGCAGGACATAGACACCACCTTTGAGCCCTTAAGAGGGCCAACGCTGTGTAAGAGCATGAGCGCTTCAAGCAGATCGTTTAGCCTATCAACCTGCGCAATTCCAAGACGTTTGAGAACTCCGCGCGCACCAGAATCGCTTCCAGCAATTGAGGCCGTATGCGAGATCGTCGCCGCCTGCGCTTGTTCAGATTGGCCGACCTTTATCGCAACAATGCCCTTCTGCTTCGCCTTGGCCACACGCGCAAGCTCTTCCAAGGCGGGGATGTCTCCGATACCTTCGATGTGCAAGCCCAGCGCTGTGACGCGTGGGTCTTCCAAAAAGGCCCGTCCCAAATCAGCGATCCCAAGCTGCGCCTGATTGCCCGCGGTTGCGACATAAGACAGAGGCAAACCACGTTTTTGCATGGTCAGATTAATCGCCAAGTTAGAGCTTTGCGTGATGAGGGCAACGCCGCGATCGACCGCAATCCCTCCGTGTTGATCCGGCCAAAGCACCGCGCGATCCAGATAATTGATAAAGCCATAACAATTAGGCCCAATGATCGGCATCTCTCCCGCAGATGACAGCAGTTCATTTTGCAGATCACGCCCATCTCCTGCTTCATTTTCTGCCTCTAAAAAGCCAGAGGCGAAACAGACAGCACCGCCGCAATTGCGCGCAGAAAGCGCGCGCACTGCCTCCACCGTGGCATGACGGTTCACCCCAATAAAGGCCGCATCCACAGTGTCGGGCAGCGCCTCAATACTGGCAAAGGCTTTCAGCCCTGCAACGGTATCTTTTCTTGGGTGGACTGGCCAAATCTCTCCCGAAAAGCCGATTTTTTGGCACTGCTCAATAACAGACTTACACCAAACGCCTCCTCCGATAACGGCAAGGGTTTTAGGCTTAAGTAAGCGGGTGAGATCCTGCATTTAAAACGCCTCTTTTTGCGCTCAGGCCCCAAGAGGTCTGAGAAGATCGCGGCTGATGATATGGCGTTGAATTTCCGATGTGCCATCCCAGATCCGCTCGACCCGCGCATCGCGCCAAAACCGTTCAATTGGAAAATCATTCATGAGGCCCATGCCGCCGAATATTTGCAACGACGTATCTGTAACACGCGCCAGCATCTCGGTGGCGTAAAGCTTGGCACTTGCAATTTCACGGTTGGCAGGCAGGTCTTGGTCTAATCGCCAAGCAGAGGAGAGTGTGAGCCAATCGGCGGCGTCAATTTCTGTGATCATATCCGCGATCTGGAAGCTCACACCTTGAAACTTACCAATTTGTTGGCCGAATTGTTCGCGTTCGGCGGCATGATGCAAGGCCAGATCAAAGCAGCGTCGCGCCCGTCCCACAGACATTGCCGCAACCGTGATGCGCGTTGCATAGAGCCATTCATTCATCACGGCAAACCCGCCATCGACCTCACCCAAAACCTGAGCATGAGGAAGGCGGCACTCATCAAACTCAAGGATCATATTTTTGTACCCGCGGTGGCTTACGGAATGATATCCGTCACGAATAACAAACCCAGGCGTGCCACGATCGACCAAAAAGGCTGTGATCCGTTTTTTGATCCCTTTAGGCGTCTGATCCTCGCCGGTTGCGATAAAGACAATGACGAAATCCGCATGATCCGCCCCTGAGATGAAATGTTTGGTGCCATTAACCACCCAATCCCCCCCATCGCGCACAGCGCTACATTTCATGCCCCGCACATCCGAGCCTGCCCCAGGCTCTGTCATTGCAAGCGCATCCATGCGCTCACCACGCACAGCGGGTAAAAGGTAGCGTTCGATTTGCTCTCCTTCGCAGGCCATGAGGATGTTTTGCGGCCTGCCGAAAAAGTGGTTAAGCGCCATAGAGCCGCGCCCCAACTCCCGCTCGACCAGCGCAAAGTCAAGATGGCTTAGCCCAGCGCCTCCCACGCTCTCGGGAAAATTGCAGGCATAAAATCCCAAATCGAGCGTCTTTTGCTTGATCTCTCGCGCGATTTCTTTTGGGACTTCGCCCGTGCGCTCGACCAAATCCTCATGGGGGTAAATCTCTTTCTCAACAAAATCGCGCACGGTCGTCACGATCATCTCTTGTTCGTCCGTAAGGGCAAAATGCATCGGCTTTTTCCTTTCAGTCAGAATGCGCAAGGGCGAGCGCATCCATACGCGTTTGCACATGCGCCAGTGGAGGGCAGGATTTACGAGTTGTCAAATTTACGTGGAGCATAAATTGTTCGCAACTCGCTAGGATATGATCGGCCTCATCCTTCATCTCATGAAACAGTTTCACTTTTTTACCATCAGACATAAGCACCTTGGTAAGCACTTTGACCTGTTGACCTGCGAGTGTTTCGTTCAGATATTTGATCGTTGTTTCAACGGTGAAAAAGCTGTTGCCCCCTGCGATATAGTCGCTGTCTGCGCCGATCTCGATCATGAAAGCATCCGCTGCATCGGAAAAGATTTGCCCGTAGCGCCCTTCATTCATGTGGCCATTGTAATCGGTCCAATCGACGGGAATACTACGGTTCACGGTTTGCATAGGTACCCCGTCCGTGTGCGGCGCACGCAGTTTGGTTTCATGGGCATTGATCAAAGCGCCCGCAGCGCTGCCCTGTTGCTTGAGCGCCCGTAGCATGGCGATCAGGTTGTTATCTCTTAGACGCTCCAACTCTCTGATGGATTTATCCCCTGATTGCGCATCAGATTGCGCGGCAATCAATTCGGTGAGCTCGTCGGTGAGCTCTGGCACATCCATAAGTTTGGTCCAAGGCCAGCTTAGGCAGGGCCCGAACTGGGCAATAAAATGGGCCATGCCCGCTTCGCCGCCTGCAATCCGATAGGTTTCAAACAGCCCCATCTGCGCCCAGCGCAGCCCAAACCCATATCGAATAGCGTTGTCAATTTCCTCGGTCGTGGCGATCCCATCTTTGATCAGCCAAAGTCCCTCACGCCAGACCGCCTCAAGAAAACGATCCGCGATATGGGCATCAATCTCTTTACGTACATGTAGAGGGAAAAGGCCGAGAGAGGTCAGCGTTTCTTTTGCAATTTCTACATGGGTTCGTGAGGTTGCGGCACTAGGAACAAGCTCGATCAAAGGCAAGAGATAGACTGGATTGAACGGATGCGTGACCATGATCTGTTCTGGACGCGCGGCCCCCTCTTGTAGCTCGGAGGGCTTAAAGCCAGAGGTCGATGAGCCGATCACCGCATCAGCGCGGCAATGCGCTTGGATCTCGGCAAAGACAGCATGTTTGATCTCCAATCGCTCGGGCACGCTCTCTTGTATCCAAGAAGCCCCTTGAACCGCCTCTTGAACAGAGGAACAAAACTGCAATTGACCCTCCGGCGGGAGCGCATGATCGTAAAGCATCGGCAGAGCATGGCGCGCATTCACGAGTACCTCATCAATTTTGCGCTCTGCTTCGGGGTCGGGGTCATAGACCTTTACGTCCCATCCGTTCAGCAAAAATCTGGCAAGCCAACCGCCGCCAATAACGCCACCGCCGATAATTGCTACGCATTTTGTCATGACGACCTCTCCTTCTTCGGCGCTTTTGCTTTTAAACCATGCGCTCTGTATTTCCATCTACGCTGATGGCTTGTCCACTGATACTTCTGGCCGCATCGGAGGCTAAATAGCAGGCCATCTGCGCAATTTCATCTGCAGTAACAAAACGGCGAAGCGACACCCCTTGTGTGTAAATATCTTTCAAAGCGTCTTTAGATTTTCCAGTTGCAGCGCTTTCGATCTCAAGAACCTTATCCATACGTTCGCCCTCTACCGCGCCTGGACAAATTGCGTTGACGCGAATGTTATGCGCTCCAAGCTCGATCGCAAGCCCCTTCATGAGGCCAATCAATCCCCATTTTGCCGCAACATAGGGAGAGCGATTAGGCACACCAAAGAGCCCCGATGTGGATGACATAATCAAGATCACACCGCTCTTTTGACGTTTCATATGGCGCGCTGCCCATTGACAGCCGCAAAAGGCACCGTTGAGATTGACATTGAGACAGTTTTGCCAGTCATCAAAGGCCATCTCATCTATCGCGCCGGCTGGCCCTGCAGTGCCCGCATTGGAGATAAAAACATCGACACCCCCAAAGGTTTCCTCAACGTCGAGAAAGAAAGCCTCTAAGCTTTGTGGGTCTGACACATCGCAGCGATGAGCCTTGATCTCAGGAATGTCCTTTTTCACTTCGTCCAGCGCTGATTGTGACACATCACAAATCGCCACTTGGTCCCCTAAGGCGATAAACTGTTGAGCGATCTCTAAACCGATGCCCGATGCGGCGCCCGTGATCACAACGCGACTTGTCACCCTTTACCCCTTTGGCATGCGTTTGCTGAGACGCAATTTCTTGCGCACATCTTCGGGCCCCAAAATGCGAGCACCCATGCGTTCAATAATCCCACGTGCCTTTTCGACAAGTTGATAGTTCTCTGCCAAAACGCCCCGCTCCAGCATCAAATTGTCTTCCAAACCGACCCGCACGTTGCCCCCTGCAAGAACAGAGGCCGCAACATAGGCCATTTGATTCCGTCCAAGGGCAAAAGCGCTAAAGGTCCACTCTGAGGGCACATTGTTGACCATGGCCATAAATGTATTCAAATCATCGGGCGCGCCCCAAGGCACCCCCATACAAAGCTGCACCAGAGCATCAGGCGCAATGATCCCATCTGCCACAAGCTGTTTAGCGTACCACAGATGACCCGTATCAAAAGCCTCAATCTCGGGCTTGACACCAAGTTCGGTCATTTGCGCTCCCATCGCCTGCAACATACCTGGTGTGTTTGTCATCACATAATCGGCTTCGGCAAAATTCATGGTGCCACAGTCCAAGGTACAAATTTCGGGCAAGCACTCGGCCACATGCGCAACACGTGCAGAGGCACCTATCATATCTGTTCCATCACTCAGAGGAAGAGGCTCTTCTGCGCCGCTAAAAACAATGTCACCGCCCATGCCCGCCGTGAGGTTTAACACCACATCCGTCCCAGAGGCGCGAATATGTTCGGTCACTTCGCGGTACAAAGAGAGCTCTCGGCTTGGCGCACCCGTTTCAGGGTCACGCACATGACAATGCACCACAGCGGCACCCGCCTCAGCCGCGGCGATTGCACTTTTTGCGATCTCTTTTGGACTGCGCGGCACATGCGGGCTTTTATCCTGTGTACTGCCAGAGCCTGTCACAGCGCAGGTGATAAAGACCTCTCGGTTCATGGATAATGGCATCTTTTTCCCCCAAAGCTGTTCTCCCCTTTGCTTATGCGCTTGGTGAGACAAAACATGTGCAGTTCGCGACATAAGTCGGGTCGAAAATGACATTTTTGACAAGCTTCAGGTCTGGAAATTTAATCTGTTCCTTCAGGACGATAGCCCGTCGCCACAACAAATTTCTCCGAGCTATCCGCGCGACTGGCAGGAGGTTTAATATTAGCTACTTTTTTAAATCGCTTTTTGAGCAATTTTTGCAAGTCGCCCTCTGCTCCACCTGCAAGAACTTTGGCCACAAAGGTACCGCCCTCTTCCAAAACATCAAAAGCAAAATAGGCCGCCGTCTCACACAGAGCGATGATACGCAAATGGTCAGTTTGTTTATGCCCTGAGCTGGCAGCCGCCATATCCGACATCACCACATCAGCCGATCCACCAAGCCAAGCTTTGACTTTATCATCTGCCCCTTCCTCCAAAAAATCGAGTTGATGCAGCTCCGCGCCTGAAATGGGTTCAACTTCTTGCAGGTCTACCCCAAGAACACGCCCCATAGCTTTGCCTTGCTTCTCATTCAGCGCATTTGTGCGCTTTACAGCCACTTGACACCAGCCCCCTGGTGCACAGCCAAGGTCGACCACACGCGCGCCTGGAAGCAAAAAGCGATATTTGTCATCAAGCTCTAAAATTTTGAACGCCGCACGCCCCCGATACCCCTCTGCCTTAGCGCGTTTCACATAAGGATCGTTCAATTGCCGCTCAAGCCAGCGCACCTGAGCTGTGGTTTTGCCACGTGCCTTTTTGACACGCACTTTCAAATCTCGTTGCCCACGGCCCGACGAATTGCCCGATTTTTTCTGCATCAGTAAGGTACGTCCTCAAGCACACCATCAGCACTCATCTGAGCGTAAAGCAGTCCTTCACGCAGACCCCGATCCGCCACAGAGACCCGTTCGGTAGGCCACGCGCGCATTAACGCCTGAAGGATGGCCGCGCCAGACATTATGAGAGCCTGACGATCCTTCCCAATTCTGGGATCTTGTCGACGCCCTTTTGGCCCCAATGACAAATATGACGTCACCACCTGATCGATCTGCTCCGATGTCATCCGCAGACCATCCACTTTGTTGCGGTCATAGCGCCGTAACCCAAGGTGACTGGCCGCAACCGTTGTCACTGTCCCAGAGGTTCCAATAATTTGAAACCCTTCTTTGGATTGTGCGCTCGCATAGGGCGCAAAATTGGCGAGGCTGTCTTCAAAGTGGCAACTCATCAATGCATAGCGCGCTGAATCATCTGCGACATCTGCAAAACTATCGCGAAGAGTTGCCACACCGAGCGGAATACTGATCCAATCCACAACTTTCGCCGCGGGGAAAGGGCTTTGCGTATCATGAAATCCCGCGTGCAAACGCATCAATGCGCGAGGTCGTTCTCTTGGCGATAAAGCCGTAAGGTCAATCCAAACAAGCTCGGTCGATCCGCCACCAATATCGACCACCAAAAGCTGTTCCGTTCGGGTGCTCACAAGCGAAGAGCAAGAAATCACCGCAAGGCGCGCTTCTTCCTCCGCTTGAATGATCTCTAATTCCAGTCCAGTCTCTGCACGTACCTGAGCACGAAAGGCCTCTCCGTTAGAGGCGCGACGGCAGGCTTCGGTCGCCACGATGCGCATGCGATCCACTTTATGACGCCGCAATTTTTGCTTGCAGACGCGTAGAGCCTGAATTGTACGCGCCATGGAAGCTCCACTCAACCGACCCGTTTTTTCAAGACCTGCGCCGAGTTGAACTGACTTGGAATAACTGTCCACCACATGAAATTGATTCCCTTTGGGGTGCGCAATAAGCATGCGGCAGCTGTTTGTACCTAAATCCAATGCCGCGTATAACTCATTCGGGTCTGGAGTATCCACAGAATTCTTGTCAACGATCTGTGGGTACTGTCGATTATTGTTTGGCTGCTTGGGCGCCATAGCATTACGCCCTTCTCATTTTTTCATTTACTTAATTTGAGGATATGTCGAAGCCCTGCATCCCGCAAGAACGTAAATCAAATTATTTGCAAAACCTTACGTTCAATATTTTATGAAACTTCGGGATTGGCTCATTTCATCCTAGGGCCCCAACTTTTATTCAACAGCTCCAACTGGCAAACGAAAACGTCGCGGAATAGCATGCAGTTGTCGATATTCGACGTAAGACTTATTAGTCGCTGCATTAGAAGCAGCCAAGTCATGACGGAGAATTTTGATGCCAGACGTTACAATTGTTTTTTGGCGGGATATCCCAGCTCAGGTGATCGTCGGCAAAGGACGCAAAGGCGCAAAAAAGCAACTTGCGGAACGCTTTGAGCAAGCCATCGATCGCGCCGCTATGCGGGCTGGAATGGCTGGGACAGATGACTATCTAACAGAGTGGCGCAAATCTGATCCCATCGCGTTAGAGGGTGACGCGCAAGACTTGGCTCACAGCGAAGCAGAGCGTTTGGAAGTCGAATACGATCATGAGCGGATTAAAACACTCGTCGATAATTTTGGATATGACAAATAGGACTTGGGAGAGAGCAATGGCCCTATTGAATTTTAAGAGAAAACCGCGCGAGAGCGATTTTGTATCGCCCCAGTTGGAAACATTTCTAACCGACTTTTCCATAGAGGTGATGCCACGCACTGCGGAGAAAATCGATGATTTTCGCGCATTGCTGCCAAAGTGCACGCGCGTCTACATTGCCCATATTGAGGGCACTCCCATTGAGGATATGGTCGCAACCGCAAAACGCCTTGCCGAGGAAGGCTATCCTGTGATGCCACATTTCCCGGCGCGTATCATCAAAGACAAAGCGACACTTAACGATTGGATCGCTCGCTACCAAGGCGAGGCAGGGGTCAACCAAGCGCTATTGTTGGCAGGTGGCGTTGCAACGCCACACGGCGAGTTTGAAAGCTCAATGCAGCTGATGGAAACAGGGCTCTTTGACAGTGCTGGCTTTAAGCGCTTGCATGTGGCCGGTCATCCCGAAGGCAACAAAGACATCGACCCAGACGGTTCCATGAAAAACGTGGACGCCGCCTTGCAGTGGAAACAGAAATTTTCAGAACGCACTGATGCAGAGATGGCTCTTGCAACGCAGTTTGCCTTTGATGCTGAGCCAATCATTGCCTGGGCCAACGGCTTGAAAGAAGCTGGTATTGGCCTTCCTATCCATATCGGCATCGCGGGACCTGCGAAACTGCAAACCCTGATCAAATTCGCGATTGCCTGTGGCGTGGGACCATCGTTGAAAGTGTTGCAAAAACGGGCAATGGACATGACAAAGCTTTTGCTCCCTTACGAGCCAACAGAGGTTTTGAATGCGCTTGCAGCCCATCGTGCTGAAAATCCGGATAGCAACATCACGC
>WTIQ01000447.1 GCA_011525185.1 Paracoccaceae bacterium
GGAATAGCTTCGCTATAGCAATCCAAATCAGGGACGTCTAGTGCGATTTCGCGGAAAAATCGTAAAATTTCCATATCATCTTAGCGCATATTGCACATCAAAGCCGATAGCGCTTTCACAATCGACCAAATGCCTGTATTTAAGGTCTATCAGATGGGCGAAGACGTTTCTTGCGGCCGCGCCGAGTAGAGCTTGAGGTGTCTCTACATATATTTTCTCAGCCAATTGCATGGGTGTCGCGGGTGATGTTTTGAGAGCATGCAAAATTTGCTGTTCGCGTGATATTCTGTGCTTGATCAAGAACGTTACACGTTCTTGGGGATTATGCACGGGGGCACCGTGCCCTGGGAAAAAGATGCGCCATTGAGTGGCGAGAAGTTTGCGACATGACACCATAAAATCACTGACATCTCCATCTGGTGGTGAGACCATGGAGGTGGCCCAGTCCATAACATGATCGCCTGAAAAGAGGCTATCGTTGAGCGCAAAGCTGATATGATTGGAAAAGTGCCCAGGTGTTTCAATTATTGACATGGACCAATCTTCGCTATGCAGCTCATCTCCGTCCCGAAGCTCAAAATCTGGGGTGAACTCGTCATCACTGCCCTCGCCACCGCCGTGATAGCCTGAAGCGATGAGCGTCTTCATGACCTCGCTCTGACCCGCGCCTGTTGGACCATATGCGAATATTTTTGCACCCGTTTTCTCGGCTAATGGTCGGGCGAGAGGAGAGTGATCTATATGTGAATGAGTCACGAGAATATGGGTGATGGTTTGATTATCTTCGAGACTGTTTAAGATGGTCGAGAGGTGAGCAGGATCATTAGGCCCTGGATCGATCACTGCTATATCTTTTTGACCGACAAGGTAGGTATTGGTCCCTCTGAAAGTCATAGGAGAGGCATTTGGGGCAACGATGCGTCTTACGTGTTGATCAACGCGTTGAGGCTGTCCAATAGGGGGATTGAAGTTTAATCCAGCTTGATCCATCTTCTAGGCTCCCTTTTTGAAAAAACCGCCGCGCGGAGAGATTATGTTCCATTGGATCAAACGATATTTGCCCAAAGGTCTCTATGGACGCGTGGCACTGATCCTATTGTTGCCCATAGTGATGCTTCAGTTTCTGGTGTCAATTGTCTTTGTTCAAAGACATTTTGAAGGCGTGACTGAGCAATTGACACAAAGCATTCGGTTGGAAATGTATCTCCTATCTGGTGCTTTGCGTGCAGATAATGGGCTAAGCGAGCGCGTGCGCCTGCTTGGATCAGATTTAGGTATTACGATACAGGCCTATACTGAATCGCGAGAGCAGTTTCAGTCTCGACGTCGGTTTTATGATTTGACTGGCGGCATTGTAGCCCGCGAGCTTTCTCGTCTTGAGGATGACGTGCGCATTGATTTGCCAAATGATGATGTTGTCAATATACTTATCGCTGTTGGGGATGCGTTTTATGTGATGTCATTTCCGCGCTCACGTGTCTCTGCGTCAAACCCGCATCAGCTCTTTGTGAATATGATTGTGTTTGGCTTTATATTCACATTCATTGCTTTCATTTACCTGCGCAACCAGTTGCGTCCGATTACCCGTTTGGCCAAGGCAGCGGACGCATTTGGGAAGGGTCAAAATGTCAAGTACAAACCATCGGGCGCGGTGGAAGTGCGCGCGGCAGGGGCGTCTTTCCTTGAAATGCGAGCCCGGATCGAACGGCATATCGAACAGCGTACGCTTTTGCTGTCTGGCGTTAGCCATGATTTGGGAACACCTCTCACACGCCTAAAGCTTGGGCTTTCGATGCTGGAGGGAGAAGAAAAAGAGGCGCTCTTGCGGGATGTGTCTGAAATGGAAGCTCTCCTTGATGAATTTTTATCCTTTGCGCGTGGTCCTGGGGATAGTACGGGGGACATGGCTCTGGAAGATTTGCGTCACACAGTGGGTGAGGCTGTTGCTGCGGCAAAGATGATTTCAACGAACATCACTCTTAGAGAGGGTTTGCCTCTCTATGTGTCCCATAGGCCTTTGGCTATTAGAAGGGCTGTTGACAACCTCGTCAATAACGCGCGTCGTTACGGGGGCCGCGTGCTTGTAACACTCGAACGCGCGCAAAGTATTGTTTTGGTTCATGTAGAAGACGATGGTCCTGGCATCCCGACACATAAACGTGAAGATGCAGTCAAACCATTTACGCGTCTGGATCAAGCGCGCGGACAAAATTTGGGATCAGGTGTCGGATTGGGTTTGCCGATTGTGGCTGATATTGCCAATGCTCATGGGGGCCAATTGCTTCTCGCTGAAAGTGAGAGGCTTGGTGGCCTCAAGGCAACAATGACCTTAGCACTCTAAGCTTACGAGAATTGAGCATGCGTCATCACAAGCGTTTGGTAAGAAATGTTGCCAGAGTGGATTTAACACTTTTTGTTTGATCTTCTAACTCTGTCAAACTGTCCACATATTCCTGTAGATCGATTTTGCCTTCATTAAAATGTTGATCCAGTTTTTCATACCGTCGCTTTAAAAGGACCTCTTCAATATCTTCCAACTTACCCAGTCGTTGGTTGCGGTGATGTTTCAGGGCATCTGAGCGTTCAATCCAACTGTGATTGCATCGACGGCAAACCAAATGAGATTGAACGTGGTTTCGAATAGCTACTTGAATATCATTTTCGTAGCATTTTGGGCATATTCCGTGGTTCGGCATGATATTCCCCTGATTTTTGAATTTAAGAGCAATTATAATGCCAGTTTGTTCCGCTTTCGCTATCCCAAAGGCGCAGATTGAGTTCAATTTAGCTCCAAAAGTTACCCTTTGGCGTGCTTGGATGTAACTGGTTAACCTTTTATCGTAATTTGCGTGAGGAGTTAGTTATGCCAGCCAGTGTTCAGGATTACTTACGCTCCCGATAC
>WTIQ01000482.1 GCA_011525185.1 Paracoccaceae bacterium
AATCAAAGGGCTTGTGCAAGCGAATGCAGCCATGTGAAAACGCCCGCTTTTCTTTCTGAAACAGAGATTTGTGGGGCGTGTCGTGGAGATAAATATTATGTCGGTTGGGGAACATAAACTTTACCAATCCAAGAGCATTCGACTCAGACGGCAACTGCTTCATTTCATAGGGAAAGGTGTTTTCGTCATAAAGTGTGAAGTCAACAAACTCACGCGGCACCACATTTCCATCGGGAGAAAACATGGTCAAATAACTGTGTTCAGACGGGTCTTGCTGCAATTCTGGTAAATACTCTTTCACCGTAATCGACCTAGGGACATACCACGTCGGATTGATCACCATGTACTCCATAGTATCTGAAAATTCAGGACTACGGCGATCCTCTTCCATCGCACCAATCACTGATCGCGTTTCAAACGTCACAACATCGTTGTCCAAAATCTTAGCGGTAAAATCTGTCAAATTCACGAGTATTTGACGACCAAGCTCGTCTTCCTTTTTTAAGCTATAGGAATTAAACCATCGCTCGCGCTCAAGCGCGACGGTAATTGATTTCAACTGATCCTCAACTGTGCTGTTAATCGCTTTTAAAGTCGCAGGTCCAGCAACTCCATCAACACTCAAACCGTTGTCTCTCTGGAATGCCCTGACTGCATCTTGCAACCTGACATCGTAAGTAGCCGAAATCGAACGGTCCCCGTATCCTTTAGCTGCAAGCCGCTTACGCAACTTGATAACAGAGGTGCCTGTGTCTCCAAGTTGGTATTTACCGTCTGGTATTAGCGCACCGAATCCGCCCCCGGCTTTGAGTTCCAACATTACCTTTCTGGCTTTCATCAAATTTTTGTACCCGTCTGATTACAGCGGGATCGAGAAAATACAAAGTTCGGGTCGGTTGCTCGCGATACCAGAAAAAAGAACTTCTAACGGTATCCGTTTAACCTTGCGAGCGATTAAGTCCGTAACGGAATTAGGCCTTAGTATTCCCGTTGCAATATCATTCGCATACCGCAAATAGTAGATCATAAATTTGGCTTCGAGCGCTCCTAAATCAGCCGCATTACGCGCTTGCTGCACTCCCGTCGTTAGATCACTTGCGGGATAAAGGTGTTTGGGCAGCGCATGCACATCAGCACGCTCCAAAGCCTGCACAAAAGCCACTCGACGTTTGGCTGCCTCCATATCAGTTCCAAGCCATACTGGCTTGAAATCATTCTCATCATAAAATTTCAGGATTGATTCGTTATTTTCGAGCGCATTTATTAAAGATATCCGAAATTGCAATGGCAGATCGCCTGCCACCGCAATTGAAGTGAAAAGACCCACGCCGATAATTGTGATTAATGAGCAAAACACTTCTTTGCCTACGCAACTCTTTAATTGAGCAACGATCCGACCAAAATCAAAAAAACTCATTTTTTTGCTGCCCTCAATTCCACTCTATATTTAGACCTATGCCTACCTCGCACCACAACATTTCGAAGACATGCTACAGAAGCACCTTTGCTGGTAGCATATCTTATCTACTTAGCACTACACAACAGACTTTGCTTCGTGCTCACGCATAAATGATTTTTACAGAACAGTGTATGAAGCAAAACTTTGCCGAAAACCCTTGTACCGTGCACATGACCAAAGTTTAGGCTTGGTTGACGATTCGTTTTGTGGCATACCCTGAGTGTCGGAGGACACGGGACGTTTACCTATGGTGCTCGCATAGGGCTTAGCCGTAGCAAATTGGGAGAGAGAGAGTTGATGAGCAGCCAGATAGACTCGACAATAACGCGTCGTGGCTTACTGTCCGCTTTTGCAGCCACCGCCGTGGTATCGGCGCCTGTTTTTGCTAATGCGACTGGCTATGTGAAGGGTGCTGGCAGTATTCGCAAGCTGAGCATGTTTTCAAAGCGGCTTGGGGAAAACGTAAATACTGTCTATTGGATTGACGGTGAATACATTGACGAGGCTATATTCGAGATCAGTAAACTGATGCGCGACTGGCGTCAAAATGAAGTGAAGCTAGTGGACCGACGCACGATAGATATTATCGCCGCGTCTCAAACGCTGCTTGAAACGTCGCAACCCTTTCAATTGCTGTCTGGTTACAGAAGTCCAAGAACCAACGCGATGCTGAGGCGGCAGTCCAGAAGTGTTGCACGAAAAAGCCTTCATATGACAGCACAAGCAGCTGACCTTAGGATGTCTGGTCGGTCGGTGCGCCAAATTTCTAGAGCTGCATTATCTTGTAGGTCTGGCGGAGTCGGGCGCTATTCACGGTCTAATTTTGTCCACATGGACTGTGGACCGCTACGGACGTGGGGACGTTAAGTCGTCTAAGATTCAATTGATGTTGGATAGCTGAGGTCAGCTAAGCGTACAGTTCACTATTTAAACGCGAGCCTTAGTGCTTCAATGTTGGTGATGTAATCCACGACCTGATCGTCTTTCATTATGACCGCAATTGATTTATTACTATTTTTCATGATTTTAGCCATGTCTTGAGCAGATGAGTTGATATCTACTGTCGGAAACGCTTCTTGCATGGCAGTCAAAGCTTGAAAAAGCTCTTTGTTTGTCTCTGCTCTTGCAATAAGACGGCCATTAATTGCCTGCAGTACAGAGAGTAGCCCCACAAATCTATCACTTTCGAGAACTGGAAGTGTTCTAAATTTACCTCTGAGCATCAGTTCAAGAGCTTCAAGACAGGTAAGATCAGAGGAAATTGTCGTCGGGTTTTTGGTCATCACCTCTAACACGCTCATTTCAAAAAAGGTAACGTCTCCAGCCGTGCTTAAACGAACAATATCTCTCTCGGAAATCACTCCAACAAGACGACCAGTCTCATCCAGCACCCCTAAACTGCTTTGCGTCGGCTCTGCCAACAAGGGTAGAATAT